>JABJBS010000217.1 GCA_018668695.1 Deltaproteobacteria bacterium | reverse complement strand
CCTCACCCTGATCGCCCATACGGTACCGTACCACCCCGCCGCGTTGTGAGACAACAAGACTGTAAGACTCGCCTAACTCTAGCTCGTCTACCGCCAACAAATCTCCCGCCTCATTTTGAAACTCCAAAAAGACCTCGTTCACAAGAGGTACACCGCCCTGCACTCCAATCATGGGGATCGTCATGGGCGCCTCTGTGGCCAATAAGCCTTTTCCCTGAACCAGCGCGTGGGGCATCTTTTCTTGGAGCTTTTCCGCCAGTGGCCTCGCATTCGCATCGGACCAGGCTGAAATAAATTTAAGGTTCGGCCAAATCTTTTGCCAATCAATCGGTTTGTTTTCGAGCGCCGCCCGTCGCTCAGGGCTCATTTTACTTCCCACCGATTCAGCGAGACACACAGCGTTGTCTTCGATGAAGTCTAAAATAACCGTCAGGAAAGAGGGATTCCAAATCGAAACCGACTCAAGGTCCTCACATGACAAGAGCGCTTCACTTAACTTTCGCTTAAACACTTCTGGGTCACGCACTCGTCCAAGACCCACCGGCGAAAGAAAAAAAGGCGACATTAAGTGCCGCCAAATTCCGCCTAAATACTCAGCATCATCATCCATACCAACAGCCACACCGCTTTCGGTGCTTTTCTCTTCGTCGAAAGATGGCGATACCGAAAAGTACAACTTCCCAGAACCAATCCCTGGTCCTCGGGCAACCACATCATAAGCCCAAACAAGGAACATTCTGGTAAAGCTTGTTCGCAGAGCCTTTGTATAAGGTATATATTTTGCTGGGCCTGTACTACCGGAAGTTTTTTCGTAGAAGAGAACCTTGGTTGCAATGAGTGCGCCTGATTCGAACTTCTTTTGCTTCTCAATCCACGGCGCTAAGTCATCATAGTCAACAACGGGGACTTTCTTCCGAAAATCCTCGGTCGTCTCCACGCCCAAATGTTTCCCATAATCTGTTTGTCGAAGTTCAGCGGTAATCGCGGCCAATACATTCGCTTGAGCACCACGGGGATTTTCAAGAGCGCCGCGAAACCGCCGGGCAAAAGGCCAAGCCATCCATCGCAGTACATAAAAGAGCAGCCTTCTCATGAAGACTTCTTCTCAACCACCGTATCCGGATACACATCCACCGTGGCTTTTACCAAAGCTCCTGATTTAACAACGACACCAGGGGCTAAACGGCTGGCCGCGCCAACGAAACCGCCATCTTCAATAACCACTCTTCGCACGTAAAGCTTTAGGCCCTTCTCCTTGCTCGGAGAAATATAGTGACCTGCAATTTTAACGTTATAACCGAATACACAGCCATGTCCGATTTCGAGAAGTCCACGGTCCGCGAGTTCTAAATGAGGAGTGTAGTAGACCGATTTACCCACCTTACTTCCCCAAAGCCTAAGCCAAACAGAGAATACGCCAGGAAAGAGGCGTAAGAATCTCTCGCACGATGGGAAACCTATGAATACGAGCTGAATCATGTGACTTCCGTACCATGGGGAATACGTGCCGATGATAGTTGACTCACCTTCAACAATTGGCGCAACCATTTGATGCAGATGGTAGCAAATCAACGGGAAGATATAGATGGCCAATGGAATCAAGAGCGCGCTCAACCAATTGGGAACCACAATAAAATAACCGCCTGCTCCTAGCACCAAAAGTGCGTGAAGGCCGGGGAAAAAAGTAATGAGTTTACCTGCTAATGTCATTGAAATGGCCACAGTAACCTGGAAACCAGGGAAATATTTGTTTTAACGCCAAGCTCTTGGGGCGCGGTATCCGCCGGGTGCCACGTCCTGTGTAGCTTGTCCCAAAGGTTTAAATTGGCCCCGAAATTAACATCGAAAATATCTTGAGAGTGGTGCCAAGCATGGTCGCGAGGAAGAATAAGAACACTGCCTAATATTTTCTCCACGGGCCCCTTAGGCTGCAACGGCGAATGTCTCCATAAGTCCAAAACGGCGGTAAGAGTAATTGCAGCCACATAGGGGGCGGGATCAGCCAAGAGGTAGACCACTGTGCCGTTGACCCATAGGTAGACAATCAGCAAGCTGCTCCAGACTGTATTGCGAGAGGTCGTCAGCACATCCATTTGTCCCGCAGTGTGATGCACCAAATGCACTGGCCACAGAGGTTTTGTATGAAGGATTCGATGATTCCAATAATATAGATAATCCACACCCACAAAGCACAGTCCAAATGCTAGAACAGGCTGGACTTCTAAGCTACCTGCTGATGTTGGAGCGAATTTGGTTAACCACGTGGCGACCAAAAAAACTTGTAAGAGTGGAATCAGCGCGCCTTGAACCAACAGACTTATTCCATCGAGAATCCAATCGTCTTTTTTGCGCTGAAAAAAGATAGATGCCCCGCCGGACACCGCGGCCGTTGCTATCACAAGGGCCCAAAATGAGATGAAGAGAGCCCACGTACCAGGGTCTATTGTCGTTAAGAGCTCCATCATATGGACCTAAACTAGCATCGTAACCTCGACACACTTCTCAGGAAGTTTGCGAGGGTCTTTACCACGTTCTAGTTCGCGCTGAATGGTCTCAACATAAACGTGAATGGTGTCTGCTGGCGTATTGGCAAATTTTGAACCGTATTTCTTGATGACTTCCATCTGATTGGCCAATGCTTCGATGTCTTGATTGATAATGGCCTGGCCCTGCCAACGCACAATCGGTGCGGCAAGTTTATTCCATATACCATAGTTGTAGGTGAGGTCTGTGTAGACGAGTGTTTCGTCGTCTTCTAACGGAATAGATTGCGAGGTAATAATAAAGTGCCGCTTCGGCCCGAAGATATACTCCACGCAGCTAACATTCGGCATAAAGAATTCATCGGTGTGAACAATCTCTGAGCCATCCGGGTTGAGTAACTTACTGAACCAGCCGAGGTTATCCGTTTCGTTTTTATAGATGGCCTTCACCCAGCCTTCTTTTCGAGTCACTTCGACATCTATTTTTTGGCGACGCTCATTTCGAAAAATTCCGGGATGCACATAAACGGTATGGGGAATATCGATGAAGTTCTCAACACAGTTGGTAACGTTATTCTGGAACCGGTTGATAAGCCGTACTGTATGCCAACCCTCTTCGCCGTAATGACGCATTTTAAACGGTTCATCACAGGCATGCTCGCCGTCTTGCAGGCGAACATAAACGTAGTCGTCCTTTTCCATCGTGGAATATTTTTGAACACGACGACTCTTTGCGCGCTTGAAGTTCTCGCCTTCAGAGGGAACTTCCACGACTTCGCCTTCTTTATCGTACGTCCAGCCATGATAAGGGCACCGCAAACAACCGTTTTCAACACTGCCAAGCGAGAGCTGTGCCGCACGGTGCTTACACCTGTCTTGAACCGCGGCTGGTTTGCCGTCTTCATCCCGAAACACTGCGAGCCATTCACCCATAAGCTTTCGAGCGAGCACGTCGCCCTGCTTTAATTCTCGGCTCTCGGCAACCACATACCAGAAATCACGAAAATCCATTTGCTCCTCCTAGAGCATTATTCTTCCAAAGGACGAATATGTACGGAGCACGTCATATCCACCTGACAAGCCAAGCGTGCCTTCGGGTTATCTTCAGCATATATTTCTAGAATTTCCTGCTCATCTTCACCTGGGGGCGGTAGATCCCCCTCGATTTCAACAATACACGTTCCGCAAATTCCAGTACGACACCCAAAGAGCAATGGAGAGTTCGAGGCATCTAATTCTTCGGATAAGCTCATTCCCTCCGAGACCATCTGCGGCTCGTAGGAAGTATCTTGGAATGTGACTTTATGTTCACTCATGCGTTCATACCTCTAAACCGGGATAGAGCCCTTCGGTTGGTGGAAAGATAACCTTCCAGTGTTGTGTCGCGCATAACCTGCATTTTTCTGTTTCGATCCGAAACGTAATCGAGAGGATCGAGGAACTTCTCGTAAGAGTCTGCTGCGGTTTTAAGCACGTCAAAGGAAGCGGTGTTTCCATCGTTTTCCTCACCAAAGCATCGGTACATCATGTGACGAGCTTCAACATCTTCCATTTTGAAAATATCACTGCGTAATACTTTATAAACTGCCTCGAAAGTCGCTGGCTCATACCAAAACAAACCTTTCACTACGGCGGAAAAATTTCGATGGTCAAATTGACACCCTCGAATACCTTTATTGCCGACCATCCGCTCAAACGCGGTTGGCTTTGGCAGAGAGCCTATTAAATCGTGACCTAAAATACATGAGCTGTTGAAATGGAACGACTCATCCATGAAATGGTAGTAGCTGATTGCCGACGGCAAGGGCGCATTTTCTTGGTCCGGATGCCGTTGATAATAAAGACTCAGCTTTTGCTGAACCATTTTCCCATTGAGCGTTCGCATGCCTCGAACAGTAAAATATTGAGAGGCGATAAAGGCATTGCCCGCCGAGAGTAAGCCGAAGGTTCGCAGTTGCAGCGACTTCCACCAATCCTTTAGCTTATTCGAATCAGGGAAAATCATAGTCTGAGCGTAAGGTCCGCGCATCTCCCAAGAAAATACTCGCTCACCGAACACGGCCTCTTCGAACTGGTCGGATACAGTTTTAAATGCGTTGATGTGCGCCCGCTCCTGAGCCGATTCCAAGTCGAGCATATCGCAAACATCGCGAAACCCTTCTAGAGCATACATTCCGGCGGCACTCGTCTGATTAAAGAAGATTGTGGCAACCTCGGCCGAGATGATTTGCGAATAGTAGGCAACCCAAAACAACTGATTCAAGAGGACCCTTTGCCCTTCGTCTGCCTCAATCCAAAGTGGCGTTGCATAAAGAAGTGAAAATTCCTCAGGGTTCCAATATTCATCTTTACAGTCTTCGTACCTGAAGTCTTTCGCGCATTGGTCCAAAAGCTCAGTATGATCTTGTTTCTTGTTTCGTTTGTGGTTGATAGCGATTTTCTTGGACGTTTTTTTATCCTCGCTTAGCGCAGGAACGGCCGCGGGAAGAGTTCTCATATGCAATCCTCCGCACGCATCGCCTTGAAACTTCCCTTGGATTCCAGATAATCCGCGACATGTGTGAAACCGTCTTCTTGCATTAAGCCCTTAAGAAGGTTCAAGCGCTCCTGGCTTTGTCCTGTACCATCAAGCTCATTGAAAAGTTCGAGCTTTTGGCTTCGTGTCAGTCCGCCTGTTGCCTGCTCCACTGCGCTTAACACCGACTGCGGACCGAGCTGAACCATATAAAGGAAGGTTGTAAGAATCTGATTCACGTAGTCCCGGCTAGCATCAGGCAAACCGCGTTCCCGGCACAAAATCACACCACTGCCGTGATGGCGGGCCTCATCTCGTAGGATGCTTTTTAGAACTTCGGTAAATTCTTCGCTTTGGCACCCTTGGGCCAAAGAGCGGTAGTGAGTCAGGCCCCATCCCTCAAGGACAACCTGAATCACGAAGACCAAACTTTCCCTATCGCCTTCTTGAATCAAGCTTGTCAGTAAGGAGTGAAATTCACTTGGCTCGCAGCTTCGTCCCTGTTCTGGCAAAAACTGCCTTACCTGATGGTAGTGCGTCGTCTCGTCGGCAGCGAAAAGTCCATAGAGCATACGCTCTTCGATTGTGTCGGCCATGATAGACATCTTCGCGGCATAGGCCATTCCACTTTGCTCTATGTAAAGTGCTTCCTCCAAGAGAGCCTGACTTGAGCCACTGATAATGTGGGCGCGTTGCTCTTCACTGGCATTTTTAAAAGCCTTGGTCTTGTCGAGATTGAAATAGTTGGGAAGCCAGAGAGGAACCGGTGCAGGGTCACGCGCACGGTCACCGAGAAGCTTTTTTAGACCAGCTCCCAGCACCGTATGTAAACGACTCTCAGCATCGCTATTTTGCATCTCTAAGATGCTATCGAGGGTTACATCACCCATAGTTCAACTCCGAGTAAACACCTTCTTAAACAGGCGCCCCATCACAAAGAGACGAATGTTCTCCGGAATCAGCCAATTCATCAGGGCGGTCATGAATGCATCAAGACCTGCTCGGTATCGAAGCGCTCTGCTCTCGCCCTTAGCAATACTTAGAATTCGGTTGACTACGGGCGCTGGTGCCTTACCTGTTCCTTCACTAAGTTGATCATGCAACCGATGGTACCCTTGGGTCCAGGTGCGATAATCGCTTACATCACCGGTACCCCATTCAATATTGCTTCCAAAGTTGGTACGAAAACCGCCCGGTTCTACCACATGCACCGACACGCCAAGCTCGGCGAGTTCATGGCGCATAGCCTCCGACCATATGCTTAGACCAGATTTAGATGCGCAATAGACGGACGAGAGCGGAAAGCTCGTAAATGCCATCATGGACGAGACGTTAATCACCCGTCCTTTTTTAAGACGCAGAGCCGGCAGAAAGGCCCTCGTTAAAAGGATCGGAGCCGTTAAATTTACTTCCAATTGATTGCGGATTTGAGCTTCACTGTAGTCTTCAAGGGCGCCAAAAAGCGCAAACCCCGCATTGTTAACCAAGCAATCGATTCCGCCTTCTTGAATATAAGAGGCCATCATGGAGCGGTCTTCTTGTGAGATAACGTCTAAGTTCTTAATCACAAGACTTTTGGGGTAGTCACTTAACTCTTGTTTAAAAAGGTCTTGTCGCTCAGCGGCTCGCCGCATCGTCGCCACAACAGACCACCCATTCTCAAGAAATGGGCGAACCAGCATTCGTCCCACACCAGATGAGCAGCCCGTAATTAGGACCTTCTTCATCCCGCAATCTCAGGAAGATTTTTCGACTTCAATGCGGCACGCTTAAGGAATGGTCGTGCCATCAATTTCCACCATGACTTACAGACATAATACAGCGGCATGGACCAGGTCATGCGTGCAATGCACATGAGTTCAGATCCATCTGCCCAGGTTGGGTTTTGTTTTGCGAAATATGCAATACGGGGGTTCTGAAAAGATGTGCCGGTCGGTACATCAGCAATACCTTCACGTAGCTGCCCAAGCGACTCTTTAAAGTGAATCAGGCCGGTGTCGCCATTGTACGCATCACCAAATAGGCTATTGGCAAAACGGTCCATCAGGGATTGCGCATCCCGAGGCGTTTCTTGCTCATATCGAGGATAGTGCTCACTGAAGTTATTGGCGAGAAGAAGGTAAGTTTTGTAACCCTTGCTGATTAAAATCCAGTAAAATGGAGTGAAAGGCCGCCGGGCTTTCTGTAAAAACAGGTAGCGTAAGAATGCTTTACCTAAAACGCGCTGGCCCCAAAAAGCACGGTCAACAACCGTGTCGCCACTGAAGACCCCAAACGCCTTACTCTTACCAATTTTTATCTCGATATTCTTAAGCGTAGAAAAACCTTTGATGGTTCCCGTCTCTTTGTCCATTAAAAGAATGACGTCATCTTTGTCATCGAGGTCTTTATTGAACCGGTCCCACGCCATGCACTCATAATACTGCTGCATGAGTCCGTACATGGTCTGTCGTTCTGATTCACCAATACTTTTCGCAGAGACTGTTTTTGCAAACATCGCTTTCATGCCTCAGCTCCTTTGCCGTTGAACACCGCATTATTGTCAACATCGCCATCCCACGAGCCCCACGGTACAGTACTCTGCCCCGTTAAGTGCTTCGAGAATGCCAAAATCGGTCGGTCGGCTTTAATCGGTGTTTTGAAATTCCACCGAATTGTTTGAAACACCTGAGTGTCCCCTTTTGCAAAGTAATTGCCAACTACTTTTGTCACCCACAACAACATACGGTTGGCTACCCATCCCAAAACTCCGGAACGTTTTTTCGTTACTAAGAGTGTTTGCCCTTCAGCGGTTCCTCGTGCCGATGGGCGCAGCGCAAAGATGATATGAAAGTGCAACATATCCGGACCAATGGTTACAGAGCCTGTTGAACCATTCCAATAGACCATACGGTAAGTGAGCGGACCTTCATAAAATCGACTCAGAAATCGGTTGATCAGGCTCGTTTTCGGAACAGGCTTGTTATTGTCGAATATTTGGCAATTGTCGTTGTAAGACGAAATATCAAAATGAAGGCCGTCTGCCAGAGACGATGCCATGGGGTGTACGGAGTGAAAATGCTGCTCATCGATAGCATTGACCATCACGATATTCGGATGGCAGCCTTTTTCAAATGCATTCCCAAAAGCAAAATCTTCCTCTTCATCTTTAAGCTCAGGAATATAAGGCACCGGATGCTTGGGAGTTTCGCCCGTATAAATCCAGACCATTCCGTATTTCTCTTCGGCTGGCCATGTGCGAACACCTGCGCGAACAGGATGTTTCTGACAGGGTATATCTACAACCTTACCTTCTTCGCTGAGTTTCCAATGATGAAAAAAGCAGCGTACGCCATTGCCGTCGACTTTACCTTCTGCCAAATGAGCGCCCATGTGAGGGCAGTACGCATCCATAATGCGGACCACACCGTCATCGCCTCGAAACACAACCAGCTCGCGCCCCATCGTGTTGACCGGCTTGATTTTACCCTTTTTGACTTTGTGCGAAGGGATGAGCCAGTACCAGCCTTCGATGATTCGGTCGAAACTGCCAAAAGTTTCACTCTCTTGGAGAGAATTCTTTCGCTTTTCCCGAACACTTTCGATTTGTACCAACGCTGACATACCCACTCCGATCGTTGAGTCTTCTTTCATTGAAAACCCATGTGTTCTTAAATCAGCACATTCTATGCCAGTTCCGAAAATCCAAAATGAACTCATAAACCACTGTTTTATATCGATTTTATGAAACGACAGCTGGCTTGGGCCACCCACCACAATGACTCAGCACCAAAATAATGGCGCACATGGGTCATAAAGTAATGCTACCGCTGAGCCAAATTGATCTAAGTGCCCGGCATCTTTACGAGATAAGCTTTCACTACGTTCGCATCTAAGGGGGCTTAAACGGTGCACGTTTTGATTACAGGAGCCACAGGATTTCTAGGCAGTCACATTGCCCAAGAGCTTGTTGCCAACGGCCATCGGATTCGAGCTCTGGTGCGACCAAGTTCAGATACTCAATACCTCGCAAGCTTAGAGCGAACGCAATGCGTGACCGCTGACCTGCACGATCACAAGAGTATCATGCCTCATCTGGATACCATCGACGCGGTGATTCATGCTGCGGGCGGGGGAAAAGTAAAGCGAACCACCGACTTTTACCACCAGAACACCCACACCACTCAAGAGCTGATTCAATCTATTCGCAAAACGAAACAAGCACCTAAAAGATTCATTCTCATCTCTTCCATCTCGGCCGCAGGACCCTTAAAAAAACCGGTTCCTCGGACCGAAACCGACCTTGCCAATCCAGTGTCTCATTATGGTCGCAGCAAACTTGAAGCGGAGTCGGTGTGTAGAAGCATCGAAAACCAGCTACAACTCACCATCATTCGCCCCCCTGTCGTCTATGGGCCCCGGGATTCCAAGATGCTTAAAGTCTTCCAAGGCATACAAAAAGGATTACTCCTGAAACCGCCTGGAAAGGCCATGAGCATCATCTATGGACCAGATTGCGCCCGTGCAATCCGTCTTTGCCTAGAGGGAAATCAAGCGACTGGCAGTCTTTATTATGTGGATGACGGTGACCAACACACTTGGAAAAATTTTGGTTATGCCATTCGAAGCGCTATCGACGGAGGAGCCAAACGCAAGCGCCTCTTAACTGTAAGGGTTCCTTCCGGCCTGATTTACTGGGGAGGTGCCTTGAACGAGCTGCGTTCACGGGTCACCGGCCGCTCTACCTTAGTGACCCGCGACAAATGGCGTGACGGTAAACAGCCATATTGGATTTGTTCCTCTTCGCGCATTCAAAAAGAACTGGGGTTTCAAGCGAAGACTTCTCTGATTGAGGGAGTTACTGAGACCTTAAACTGGTATCGAAACCAAGGCTGGCTTTAAGATGCATGTTGATAGTCCTTGGTGCCCAAGATCTTTAAGAGTTTTCACGCTCATCCGCGCGTTCGAAAAACCAAAAAGAGTCACCAAATCAGTGCCCTGCGCATTGACCAATGGGATGCCACTGATTAAGCAGGACCCCATCGCGAAGTGTCTCATTATCGACTCTCCCCCGGTTTCGGGCCTCAGGCCAGCGACCCACCGTCTTTGGATGAAGCAACAACCGATTCAAACGCATCGACCTGGTTACTGGAGAATCATACGATGAAACATATGCATAGCGTTTTAAATTTCTGTTCCACCACTTGTCTCGTTTTACTCATTTCGGGTTGTGTGGTGTTCGGTGATGATGAAAACGTGCCTGGAACTTTGAGTGATGCGGCAGATGCGAGTGACGTAATTGACGCAAGTGACGCAGCAGACTCAAGCGACCCTTCAACCATTGACCCTGCATGTTCAGAAGAAACGCCCTGCGCAGATGGATTTTATTGCCTGGACGAAGAATGTGTTCCTCAAGAAACCAATGGAAGCCTATGCTCCGATGAACAAATGTGCGCCAGTGGTTTTTGCGTAGACGGCGTGTGTTGTGAGTCTGCTTGTGACGGTATTTGTTCAGCATGCTCAGCCGCGTTAACTGGCGGTTCTAACGACAACGGAGTTTGTGCAGCCATTCCAGCTGGAGAAGACCCAGCCGATGAATGCGGCGTCCAACAATGCAATGGCGCTTTAGAATGCTTTGACCTTCAAGAAGGCGATGACTGCGGTTTCGACTACGAATGCGGCGGCGAACTGGTTTGTAATTTAGGAGTTTGCGGAGAAAACGTTTGCGGCGACGGTGTGCAGCGAGGTCAGGAAGAGTGTGATGATGGAAACCTAAGTAATAACGACGCATGTCTGACAGACTGTAGAAATGCTTTTTGCGGAGATGGTTTTCAGCGGTTCGAAGAAATCAATAGTAAATTCGATCCGGTTTTTGAACTTTGTGATGATGCAGGAGAGTCTGAATCCTGTGACGATGACTGCACGTTTAGCTTCTGCGGCGATGGCAACACGAACCAATCTGCTGGTGAGAGCTGCGACGCATCAGGCGAAAGTGCCGAATGCGACGTGGACTGTACACCCGCCGAATGTGGTGACTCGCTAACAAATCAAAGCGCCAATGAAGCATGCGATGATGGCAATACTTTAAGCCTGGCATGTAACTACAACGAACAGTCATGTGAAGTGTGTTCACCAGAATGCATATTAGAAGCAGGGACAACCAGTTATTGTGGAGATGGTTGGGTTGATACAGATAATGGGGAACAGTGCGAATTGTCGGGCACCTTCACCACTGAATGCGCCTATGGAGAACAAAGCTGTTCATTATGCAATGAACAATGCCAGTACTTTGAGGGCTCGATCAGTTACTGCGGCGATGGGAATACAGACGCCGGCTACGAAGCTTGTGATGATGGAAACTTAGAGCTTGAGATCTGCGAATATGGACTTGAATCCTGTAGCGTATGCAATCCTAGTTGTGAATGGGTCTCTGGTGAAACCAGCTATTGTGGAGACACATTGATCGACTCTAACCACGAAAACTGTGATGAAGGTGATACAGAGACAGAAGAGTGTGACTATGGCCTGGAGTCATGCCGGGTGTGTAACTCTACCTGCCAGGAGCAAGACGGCATTACCCATTATTGCGGTGATGGCGCCACGGATAACGCGTACGAAACTTGCGACGACGGAAACACACAGCTTGAAGCTTGTGCCTATGGTCTTCAGTCATGCACTGTTTGTAATTCAAATTGCCAAAATCAAAATGGAGTTACCCATTATTGTGGAGACAACACCATCGATGAAGACTATGAAGAGTGCGATGAAGGTTCATACAGCAACGGGGTTACTACAGATTTGTTTCACGGCTGCCCAAATTGCGAGAGCACTGTATGCGAGGGTGACTTTCTAGTTACCAGTGGATCTAATAATGATATCGAAAACTGCAACGTGATCGACGGTAATTTAACAATTCAAGCCTACTATTGGAGCTGCGATTTCTGTGCTGTTGCAAATTATAGCTTTGACCAGATCTACCAGGTGACTGGGTCAGTTACAGTTGTTCCCCAATCTCCAGCAGGGCTGGGATGGGTGGACGGACTAAGCAGACTCAACCTTGATAATTTAAGAGTTATAGGAGAGAGCCTCAGAGTCGAGCGTTATCAGTTCTGCGTCGGCCAAGATTGTACATATCATGAAAATGAGGAATTGCTGGAGGTCTCGATGGAAAGACTTTTGCAGGTAACCAACACCCTGAAGATTGGCTACAATCCTAGTTTGAATAAATTTTGGGTTCCAGACCTTATGCAAGCAGGCACTCTCGATATCACTTACAACCCAAACCTCTGTCTCGTTGAGGAAGTTTTCGGCCAAAACCCTTGGCAAATCTCCTACTCAGACAACCGAACAATTAATAACAACAAAACCACCGGTTGTGACTAAAGTACATTGACGACGGGAGCTTAGGCCGCTATCGGGGCCGCACGATGACGATTCATACTTTTCATGCCACCTCCCAAAGAGATCTGCTTGCTTGGCTTGCAAGCGAACTAGAAGACCTCGGCCTCCAGGGCGTTAAACAAACCGGAGGCTCTGTAACCTTTGAGGGAACCCTCGAAGATGCATACCGGGTCTGCCTATGGTCACGTCTGGCCAATCGGGTGTGGATGCCTCTGGGAACCTTTCCCGCGGCAACCGGCGAAGAGCTCTATGACGCAGCCAAAAACATCAACTGGCTGGACCATATGGACTCTTTTCAAACCATGGCGGTTCACTGCATGGTTCGAAAGTCAAAAATCGACCACAGCCACTTCGCGGCGCTGAAAATCAAAGACGCCATCGTTGACCAGATTCGAGATGAGGCGGGCGAACGCCCCTCGATAGAACTTGAAGAGCCCGATGTATCCATTCACGCAAGCCTCATTTCCGATGAAGTCACATTTGGCATCGACCTCGCGGGCCGCAGCCTCCACCGCCGCGGTTACCGCATCGAAGGAAGCTTTGCTCCTCTTAAAGAAACCTTGGCCGCAGCCATGCTCTGGCGTGCCGAATGGGGAAAGCTTCTTCAAGAAGGACAACTCTTTGATCCCATGTGCGGCTCGGGAACCTTCCTGATTGAAGGCGCACTCATGGCCGGCGACATCGCTCCCAACTTAGGCCGCAAATACTTCGGCTTTATTGGCTGGAAAGGCCACGATGCAAAAGCTTGGCAAGAGCTTCAAGAAGAAGCACTGCGCCGCCGCGACAAAGGCATCGATAAAATCCCAACCATCTTTGGTATCGACTCTGATGGAAGAGCTGTGAATGTTGCCCAGCGTAATATCGAGCGCGCCGGGTTGTCCGGTAAAATTCAAGTATCCCAGCAGCGCTTTCAAGATTTTCGCGGCCTACAAGACAAAGCCGAGACCGGCCTCGTTATCGTCAACCCTCCTTACGGAGAGCGACTGGGCGTCACCGAAGAGCTTGAGCACCTCTACGCAGAACTTGGCCAGCAAATGAAGACCCACTTCACTGGCTGGAACGCATCAATCATTACCAGCAACAAAGAACTCGCCACGCGCCTAGGCCTCAAAGCCCACCGTCGCAATGTTGTAAACAACGGCAAACTCAGGTGCGAGCTTTTGCAATTTAAGATTGATGCCAAGCGCACGCTTCGGGAAACACGGCCCGAAGTGCTGGCAAGAGATACCGAGCAACCGCTGGCTGAAGGTCCGCAGATGCTTGTGAATCGTCTCAACAAAAACCTTAAGCGTCTTAAAAAGTGGGCGAAGAAAAATAAAGTTGAAGCCTATCGCCTCTACGACAAAGATCTGCCTGAATATGCAGCGGCGATTGATATCTATGGAGACAATGTCCACCTCCAAGAATATGCACCTCCCGCAATTATCGATGACCACAAAGCACAAAAACGCCGCATTGAAATGGTACAAGGCACTGGCCGCTTCATGGTTGAAAGCTTAGGGCTTGATCCTGATAACCTCCATGTCAAAACGAGAGAACGTCAGCGCGGCACCAATCAGTACGAGAAAAATGCAGAGCATGGTCAACGTGACCGTATCCTAGAAAATGACCTCACCTTCCTGGTCAACTTTACCGACTATTTGGATACCGGTATTTTCCTAGACCACCGCAACGCACGCGCGATGATTCGCGATATGGCCCAAGGCAAGGATTTCTTAAATCTCTTCGCTTACACCGGCAGTGCAACCGTTTACGCAGCAGCTGGCGGAGCGCGGTCTACCACCACAGTGGATATGTCCAATACCTATTTGGACTGGGGCGAAGACAACCTACGTGTCAACAACCTCCTGGGGCGTCACCACCGCTTTGTACGTGCCGATTGTATCGACTGGCTCTATCAAACCAATGACCTCTATGACCTCATCTTCTTAGATCCACCTACATTCTCCAACTCGAAGAAGATGGACTCCACCTTTGATATTCAAAGAGACCACGTGAATCTTCTGGAACTCACTGCCAACCACCTAAAGCCTGGCGGCACCCTGATTTTCTCAAACAATCGCCGCGGCTTTAAGCTCGACAGCGATGCCCTGCCCAATCTCAACTTCGAAGAGATCACGCACCAGACCAAGCCAGAAGACTTTGCACGCAACAATCACGTGCACCGCGCCTGGAAAATCACACATCAATCATAATAGGGAAATCGTTGCCCGGGCGAGAACCGCCCGAGCTTATCGATAGAAGAACTTAAACGGTGTAGAGTGCGCCGTTTTGTGTTTCGAGAAACTTATCAAACGGAATATCTTCCTGCTTCAAGAAACCTTGTGATGGCAAAGTACCGTTCTTAACCATTTCTACCACTGCGCATACCGATGCTGCAGTTGTCCAAGAAATCGCTCGCCATACTTTATCACCCACTTCGATTGGGTAATACGCTTCAACAAATTCGTCACGGCAAAGCTCGTCGTCTTTCCAGCCTTCAACAGCTGCATGCACATAGACCACATCGTCATTTACCGGAGGCTTGGCATTGACCAAAATCTGGCCCGATGCTTCACGGTCATTTTTCATGTGAAGTTCTTGGAAGAAAAAGCGCATGAGGTCGCAGTGACCTGGGTAACGCATGGTCTTGTAGTTTAGCTCGTCTACTTTACCTTCGTAAGTTTCGCACATGGTTCCAAGTCCACCAGATGTGGTGAAAGCTTCAAGGTGCAAACCATTGATGAAGATTGTTTCGTTATCTTCCATCGCAGGGACAGCCATAATCTTGCCGTCTTTAATCACTTCGCAGTCATTAAGGTATTCGTTAACAACACCCGCTGGAGACCAGTTAAACGCATACCCCAAAAGACCCGTTGGGTTTTGTGGCAGTGCACCTACGCGAAGGTTGATTGCGCGAATCTTGGTGAATGCTTTCGTGAGGTGTGAACCAACGATACCGATAAAGCCTGGAGCCAACCCGCACTGCGGCGCCATCAAGCCCTTAGAGGTTTCACTAAGCTCAAGAATTGCCTTGGTCGTTGGAACATCTTCGGTAAGGTCGAAATAGTGAATACCGGCTGCATGAGCTGCATGCGCCACATTGATATTCAAATCATAGGGTAAGCAAGAAACAACGGCGTCGACTTCTTTTAAAGACGCTCCCAAAGATTCCGGATTTTTTACATCGCCTTTGATAACACTGAAGGCAAGTCCCTGAGGTTCCGCGGCGTCCATACCGGTTACTTGAAAACCCGTCTCGTGAAGTAAGGTGCCAACTAGGCTGCCTACTTTGCCCATGCCAATAACCAGAACTTTTTCGATAGTCGCCGCCATATTTCTCTCCTATGAAAACTTCGTAAATACCACGTGTAAGTGGAAAGCGGGCCCTCCTTACAACGGCAAATCCTTGCCAACAACCCCATTCGTCAAAATTTCGCCTCATCGTGCAGCGCGTCAGATCTCTAATGATTCCAGCTATCTGACTGTAATTAGGGTGTATAGGTTGCAATATTCTCGAAATTGCCCATCTTAGGGTGACCATGAAAGAATCCGAAAACGATAAGAAATTGCCCAGCTCAGCGATGCTCAAGAGGATTCTTGGCCTAGCAAAACCCGAGTGGAAACCGCTCCTGGTTGGCACCATTTTCTTGCTGATCAGCAGTGCCATGGGTCTGGCTTACCCCCAAGGGATCCGGATCATTATGGATGAGGCACTCGGCTCGAAAAACACCGATATGGTCGATATCGCGGCTGTCGGAATGCTTGCAGTCTTCGCCATCCAGGGAATCGCCACAGCCTTTCGCTCTTACCTTTTCACCGTCACGGGAGAGCGTATTGTCACCCAGCTTCGCAAGCACCTCTTCGAATCCATTGTTGAACAAGAGATTGGATTCTTCGACGATAGGAAAACCGGGGAACTCACCAACCGCCTCGCCTCTGATACACAGATTCTTCAAAATACTGTCAGCGTAAATATCTCTATGGCGCTTCGCTTTGGTAGCGCCGCTATCGGCGGTGTTGGGCTTCTCATTTATACCTCTCCGCAGTTAACCTCGATTATGCTTCTTGTGGTTCCTCCGGTTACCGTTGGAGGCCTTTATGTCGGTCGCCTTGTTCGCAAGCTGTCACGTAAGAGCCAAGATGCCTTGGCTAAAGCCGGCGAAGTTGCTGAAGAGACCTTTTCAGGCATCCGAACCGTACGCACATTCAATCGCGAGCCGAGGGAAGTAGATAGCTATTCCGAACAAGTAGAAGATGCCTTCTTACTGAGTAAAACACGCAGTAAAGCCGTAGCTATTTTTATGGGTGCAACTTCCTTCGCGGGATATGCCTCCATCGCCGTTGTTCTTTGGTATGGCGGCCGGCTTGTTCTAGACAACTCAATGAGCGTTGGCGAGCTTATTTCTTTTATTCTCTACACACTGATTGTTTCTGGCGCACTCGGTGTACTCGCAAGCATCTATGCCAACTTTATGCGCGCTGCCGGTGCAAGTGAACGTGTATTTAGCCTTATGGAGAGAGTGACCAGCATTCCCCGCGGCTCAGGGCGCACTCTTCCAAGCCCCGAAGGTAAAATATCATTTCGAGACGTCTCTTTTGCTTATCCAACACGACCCGACATTACTGTACTTCATGATATCAACCTGAGCGTATCGCCAGGCGAGCGTATCGCTTTGGTTGGGCCATCGGGCTCAGGTAAGTCTACCATCGCTGCACTTATTTCGCGGCTTTATGACCCTGTATCCGGCGCTATCTCTCTCGATGATACCCCGCTCCTAGAACTCGAGGCAGGCTGGCTTCGTGAACAAATCGGTGTTGTGGCACAAGAACCTATTTTGTTTAGCGCATCCATTTCTCAAAACATCCGTTACGCTCGAACAAATGCAAGCGACGACGAAATCAAAGAAGCTGCCCGCATCGCCAACGCTCTTGAGTTCGTCGAAGACTTTCCAGAAGGCATGGACACTCAAGTGGGTGAGCGCGGCGTTCAACTCAGTGGCGGACAAAAACAGCGCATCGCTATCGCCAGGGCCGTCTTGAAGAACCCTAAGATTCTCATTCTGGACGAAGCCACCAGTGCCTTGGATACGGAAAGCGAATTCCTTGTCAAAGAGGCACTTGAGCGTTTGATGGAGAATAGAACAACGCTGGTCATAGCCCACAGGCTCTCTACCGTGCAGGGCGCTGACCGGGTTCTTGTGATTAATCGTGGCAGAGTAGAAGAAGAAGGAACGCACGCGCAGCTTCTTGAACAAGGCGGAATCTACAACAAGCTCGTCGAACGACAACTCGTTCAAGTCGCATGAGTTAGCTATTGGGCACCCAGACTCCGTGAAAGCCAAAGGGAACCCGCTGAGGCAGTTCAACACTCGCGACCGGGCCCGACGCCACATCTAAAGCATTTAGAATCGCTAGGTAACTTTTGTTGCTTGAGTGATTAAATACATAGGTGAGCAGCCAACCCTCACCCTCACCCTCTCCATCGGGGACGAAAAAGGGTTCGTTTGCGTGATTGTTTAAACCTGGGTCCCATGTTGAGATATTCCCCGAATCCATCTCAACATGGGTAATACCTGCGAAATCGACAGTATTTGGGTCGTCTCTCATTTCGAGAAGCCAACCATGCTGATTCTTTCTTCCGGAAAAACGACGGTCGTGAGCGGGAAGCTCTAAAGACGCTCTCGTGATAATCTGCTCAGAAAACGACAACTCGTCGCCCCCCGTGCCAATCGTCCATCGAGACAGTGAACTTTCGCCCGACCCGCCCAAACTCGCTCCACCCTGGAACATGGTGCTGTACTTGCAAAGGTCTACCACTACATCATCGCCCTGCCTAAAAGCATTCACTTCGTGAAACACAAAACAAGGATCGATTTCTTTCCAACGAATTTCAGATGCCATACCTCCTAGAGGCATAATTCCCACCCGGGCCCCATATTCAGGTTGCCACTGAAATGGGTTATCCGCTCCGGCTGCTGCTGCTGCAAGGTCAAAGACAACCGGACATTCCCAAAACACGACATCTTGCTCAGTGATAGCAAATGAATGGACCATCGTAGGTTTACCAACCGGGATAGGTTGTGTGTGAATCACCTTACCCGTGGGATCTGCCACATGGTAAGTTAGGTAAGGCTCTGCAAACCAATAGCCAAAGAAATGAAGGTTGCCGGTGGCCGGATGGATCTTTGGATGCGCCGTAAACGAAGTTTGAATCGAGTTATCAAAATTCGTCACGCCAACGGTGGATAAGTCCGACACATTAATTTCGAACGGCAATCCAATTTCCCCGGAAGTCAGAAGTTTACCTCCGTGGTAGATTGCGCTCACATTCGAAGAATTGTTTCCGCCGGTAGGAGGTCCCCCAGAGTCACCATCAAGGTATTTATCTGTTTGAATATAGCGATTGCGATACGAGACTGCTTTCCCGTTTTCTAAACGGACGCCGTGAAGCATTCCATCACCAAAAAACCAGTGCGATGAATCTGCGGCCTGCGGGTTGGAGCCGTTACGTACGTAGAGTCCGTTGAGCGTGTCGGGGATTGCTCCTTGAACAGGAAGATCAAATGCTTCGGTTTCATTAGCAACGGGCGCAAAGTTTCCTTGTAGCCACCACGGTATGGATGAGTCGAACGGAATCGCTATCGGTTCACCACTTGGTAGAATCAGGCCGGAAGCATCGTCTACTGCTACACCACCACATCCGCTTAGCATTGAACCAGAAAAACCGGTCGTGAGGGTAAATGCTGATAATTGCTTGAGAAAATCTCGTCGACGGTATGGCGTGTGCATTAGGCCAAACAGATTATGATTCATTTAGAGCCCCCAATCAGTAGTAAGTAGATGGCCTTACTTCTCAGTCATGAACTGGTTTTGTCAACCATAGAATATTGTATCACCACCAGACCGCACCTACCTACAAGCATTGTGAAGTGCTGCTTGACGCTTGGGGTAAGATCTTGAAAAATTAATCCACGGATTCAGCTTGGCCCACGGTCGAGAAAGTGTCCTAATAACGATGGCACGAGGGTGGGGAATCCCTCAGTCAGCTTGAAGGCTGTCCTCTTGAGGGGCGGTTACCAAGCAATGAAGCCATTGAAAATAAATGGTTGGAGGTTGTTAGTCCAATGAATGAAAGGCCAAGCGAGCGAACGGTCGTACTCTCTGGAGAACTCAGGGATCTCATCAACGACATTGAGAAAAGGGCAACTCCTGACACATGCCACGGCATCATTTGCGATGGTCCGGCAGCCATTTCAGCACACCTCGTTCATAGCAGACCCAGTGCCGTTGGCATTCATCTTCAACGTGGTGAAGCCATTGAAACACTCAGTAAAATCGCAGGATTGTGCCGTGAAAATGACATCCCGATGCTCATTGTCTGCGCAGACGATAATGTCGAAGTAAAAATCGCAGCCATTGAGGCAGGCTATTCGCATGTGTTCGGACCCGATACCGACCGCAGTGAATTGGCAGCGCGTCTTGTTAGCCTTACCCGCACGCATGTCAACTCTGCACGCGAACGGCAATTCGAGAGTATTTTTCAAAATGCGCCTTACGGTATTCTCCTCGTTGATGAAGCCGGCAGTATATTTGAAGCGAATGAATCTGTTGCCAAAATGCTTGCGCTAAAAAGCCCCCAACAAATGGTTGGGCGCCCCATGGCCAACTTCTTTGCGCCTGATGCTTTTGTACCGCTCTTCGGAGACTTTGAGCCTCTTAACGATGGCCTCGATAAAAGTCAGGTAGAATCTGTATTGCTTCGCGGTGATGGACAGCATCTCGCCGTGACATTAGACATGAGCGATTATGAACTGCATGGCAACCGAGGAACCCATATTCTCGTAACCGATTCTGGTGATAGAAAACGACTCGAAGACCAACTCACATTTGGACTTTTCTACGACCGGCTCACGCAGCTGCCAAACCGAACCCTCCTGCTAGATCGAATCACAAGGTCACTGCTCGCATGTCAGCATGACGAACACATCGGTATTCTCTTGGTCGATGTGAATCGATTTCGCAGCATCAATGAAAGGTTCGGGCATCAATTCGGTGATCAACTTCTTGTCACTTGGGCCACAAGGCTTCGAAGGTGCTTACAACCCACAGATACTCTCGCGCGCATTGGCGTCGATGATTTTGCAATTGTTCGAAGCGGCTCGCCGGGCGAAGGCGCGATGATGGCTCTCGGTCGAGAGGTTGAGGAACTCGCACGTCACCCATTCAGACTGCCGCGAGAAACCATCAACCTCAGTGCAACCGTTGGTATCGCTTTAAGTGAAGAGGGTGAGACCGAAGCAGGAGCTCTTCTTAGAGACGGCCAAACTGCCCTCTTCCAAGCTAAATCAGGGAACCGAAGTAATAACCGTGTGTTGATGTTCAACCGCTCCATGCGTACCGAGGTACTCGGATCCCACAGGCTCATGAACGACTTACCTCAGGCCATCGGTAGAGACGAACTCTTCTTACAGTATCAGCCTGTGGTGGACCTTGCACAAGCACGGGTGGTTGGCCTCGAAGCTTTGGTTCGCTGGTCTCATCCAACGCTCGGACTTGTATCGCCTAGTCAATTTATCCCAGCCGCTGAATCCAGTGGCTTGGTGCTGCCGCTTGGGCGTTGGGTGCTTGAGAAATGTTGCGCAGACCTCAACCAATGGCTTGAGCAGAAGACTGTCCCCGATGACCTCATGGTCAACGCCAATGTGGCCACACACCAACTTGTTGACCCAGACTTGGTCCCGATGATTGCCCAGCTGATTCGCAACGGCCCCGTCACCGCGAAGCACCTCAACCTCGAGTTGACTGAGAGCGCACTGATGGAAAACCCGGGCATAAGCATGCGGGTATTCTCAGAGCTCAACGATATGGGTATCAAACTCTATGTGGACGACTTCGGCACAGGTTATTCGTCATTTAGTTATCTAACCCAACTGCCTATCAGCGCCTTAAAAATCGACCGCTCCTTTATTTCCAGAATGAATCATTGTTCGAAAGAAAAAGAAGTGGTCCGCAGTATCGTTCTCCTGGCGCAAAACCTTGGCCTCCGCTCTGTCGCTGAAGGAGTTGAAGAAAAAGCCGAAATTGAACCACTCAAACAGATGGGTTGTGACTGTATCCAGGGTTACTACTATTCCCGGCCCGTGGATGCCGAGGAAGTCGCCAGCACCGTGGCCCGTATCGACCGAGAATTAGCCACCCCACCTAACGTTCAAGCGGGTTAGACCACCTCTCCTCCAACTTTTCACAGCTCATTGAACATTGGCCCTTAAGGCCCCCTGTGGTATTGCTCCCGCATTCAAGGAGATTACCATGGTTCCAGATTTTAAAGATGTTCAAGCAGACCGCCCATCCCTAGAAGAAATGAGCAATAAACTAGCCGCTATTCAGGAGCTATTCCACAAAGCAGGCTCTCAAGCAGACCGTCACCAGTGCATCATGCAATGGGATTCATTGCGCCGAAACCTCGAAACCTGGACCAGCCTAACCCATCTCAACTTTGCCCAAGATACCAAAAACCCAGACTACAAAGCCGAGCAAGACTTTGCCGACGAAGTACTGCCTGGATTTACGAATCTAGAAGTGGGTATGAAGCAGATGCTCCTAGGCAGCGAGCACCGCCAGGAAATGGCCGGCGCCATTGGGGATCATGCATTTAGACTATGGGAATCAGATATCAAAACGTTTGATCCTGTGGTGAAAGAGGACCTCGTTCAAGAAGCAAAGCTGAAAGCCAAATACATCCAGCTCATGGCGTCTGCCGAAATAGAAATCGATGGCAAAACCGTAAACCTACCCGGGATACAGCCCTACATTACTCACGAAAATCGAGAGCTCCGTTATGAGGCAGTCACCAAACGTTGGAAGTTCTTCGAAGACAATCAAGAGCAATTCGATGGTATCTACAACGAACTCACTGCCTTAAGAACCAAAATGGCGAAGGCTCTCAACTTCAAAGACTATGTTGGCTTGGGTTACGAGCGAATGCAGCGCGTTGATTACAACGCTGAAGATGTCGCGCGCTTTCGGAAGCAAGTCGTTGAAGATCTCGTACCACTTTGTGTGGAGTTACGTGAAAAACAACGCGAAGCTCTGGGCGTAGAAAAACTCATGTACTGGGATGAAGCGGTTCATTCAAAGTCTGGTAACCCCACGCCCAAGGGCGGCGGCGATTGGATGATTGAACAAGCAAAGACAATGTTCAACGATATGAACCCAGAGCTTGGAGATTTCTTCTCAATGATGGCCGACAAAGGCTATCTCGATTTAGAAACTCGTGAAGGAAAAGCCGGCGGCGGTTTTTGCACAAGCTTTCCATCCATCGGCGTTCCATTTGTATTCGCCAACTTCAACGGAACCAAGCATGACGCTGAGGTATTTACTCATGAGATTGGTCACGCATTCCAAAACTGGTGCAGTCGTAAACACCAGCCTCTAGATTACCTTTGGCCAACCTACGAGTCATGTGAGATTCATTCGATGAGTCTTGAATTTCTTTGCTGGCCGCACATGGAACTTTTCTTTAAGGAGTCGGCGGAAGAATTCCGCAAACTGCATCTCATCGAAAGCCTCTTTTTTATTCCTTACGGTGTGGCTGTGGATGACTTTCAGCACCGCATCTACGAAAACCCTGATGCGACTCCTGAAGAGCGGCACGCTATGTGGTTGGAGGTAGAAAAGCTTTACATGCCTTGGCGTGACTACGGCGATCTGGATTTTCTTGGAGCAGGTCGCCGCTGGCAGCTTCAACGCCACATCTACCTAATGCCTTTTTACTACATCGACTACACGCTGGCACAAACCTGCGCGTTACAGTTTTGGGTGCGAGCTGAAGAGGACCGTGATGAGGCTATGGCAAGCTACGTAGAGCTATGTAAACGAGGTGGTAAAGCCGCCTTCCAAACGCTTGCGCGTTCGGCAGATCTCGTTTCACCGTTGGAAGATGGCTGCTTAAAGCAAGTGGTGGCTAAGGCACGTAAACTCTTCGCTGAGCAGTACTAGTTCTCAGCTTCTTCACGAAAACGCTCAATATCGGTTTCCTGCTGGCGGTCCCTGCTGTATCCGCAGGAAATCTTTGGGCTGGCTTTCAATTTGCGACAATGGTCCTGACTGATTTCGCTGATTCGATCTGGCGGCTTGATAGAGAGGCACGCCTTCACTGCTTTATCACCCTCTCGTCTCGCCCACTCTGATTCCTCACGACTCCACTTACAGTAATAAGCAGCAGAGAGTTCCGTATAGAGTTCGACCTGGTCATCCTTCGTAGCACCTGCTGCTCTCAGAAAATTTATCGAGCGGTCGATGCTTCCTCTAAATCCGAAAAAGAGATTGAACCACCAGCTATCGGGGACCAGACGGTTGAAAATCCCCATACCGTAATTTGCAGCTCCCCAGGAAGTGTTCGCACTTGGAAAGCGATAGTGTGTTTTCAACTTGATTGCTTTATCCCACGCAGCACTCACCGCTGGGCCATTGAAAACTGATTTGATAATGCCATTGTTGGTCGACCACCTAGCAAGGGTCACTCCAAGGTGTAGCTGACAGTTGATATCGCCTGGCGCAAGCTCCACACACTTCTTAGCCCATTGCGTGCCCTCTTCGAGTACCTGTCGTCGTTCTTCCACGGCACCTTCAGGTAAGTGCTCAGCTTTGAAGAAAAGATTCTTTGCCAAAAGCCACAGAGGCTTACTCATCTTCGGGTGCTCTTGTTGGACCTTGCGAAGCATCCGATCAGCTTCTGCGTCCCGCTCTTGCATAAGCAGTACTTCGATTTCCCAAAGCGTGATGTAAACGCCGCCATTCTCAACTGCCTCAACATAGCCCGTGGGCAAACAATGGTCGTCTTTACTCGCTAAGATACATCGACGTGCGCGGTAGCCATCAAACAGTTCAATGCCGGTTTCTTCTAAAATTCGGTGCTCAATCCCTGAAGCCTTGTAATCGTATTTCGCAGCCGAGGCCATCTGCCCGAAAAGCAGGGCCGTTATCATTGCGCCAAGGGTCCAAAAAGAGCGGGAGGTTTTTAGTTTTTTATACATCATTCCAACTTTTCAACATTTATTCTGCCAACCTGCTACGCCAAGGATACACAACGATCCAGTCTTCGACGTATTGGTTAGGTAATAATTTCCTCACAGTTGCGCTTTATCCCTTTTTGTTTCAGCTCGAATACGGTGTATACCTTTTGGATGAAGCCAAAGATTGTACTGATACAGGCCCGTAATCCCAATGATGTGATGGCAAGTCACGAGCTAAAATGCTTCGCGCAAAAATTAGAGCTCGACGCGTCCCAGATCGAAGTTCGAAACCTCCTTCAAGCTCCTGTTAAGATTGAAGATCTTAAAAAGTTCCAGGCAGTGTTCCTGGGCGGTAGCGGGAATTATTACGCCTCCAAAGGGGACTTACCCAACTTTGATTCCTACCTCGATGTACTGCGCGAACTCTGCGAAGCCAGCCAACCAACCCTCGGCGTTTGCTATGGCTTTCATTGCCTAGCGCGCGCTCAAGGTGCTGAGGTTATTCAAGATGCTGACCGTACAGAAGTTGGCACCTACACGATGCGCCTCACCGAACACGCCCAAAACGATCCACTGCTTGGTAAATTGCCACCGTCTTTCAATGCGCAAATGGGGCACAAAGATCATGTACTTGCGCCTCCTGAAAACTGCCTCAATTTGGTAGAGAGCGACCTTTCAGCCAACCAGGCCTTTCGCGTAAGTGATAAGCCCATCTGGGCTGTCCAATTCCATCCAGAACTCGACATGGACACCAACAAAGATAGATTCCTTCATTACCTTGAGGGCTACGCCGGGAACATGAGCAATTCTGAACGTGAAGAACAACTCTCAGCATTTCGCCCAAGCCCTGAAGCATCAACTGTTCTTAAAGCGTTTTTAGATCTGGTCCTCCAGTAGAAGACAAAGGCTTACCCTCTGATGACTGCTTCCGAACAAGACCAAGAACTGGTCGACAAAGCTCTGGAACTTAAACGTTACTTCGACCCTGAGTATGTACGCAGCGCCAATACGCATTTGATGGACACCATCGCCAACGACTACTTTCGTACCCAATTCATCGGTTTTGATGGTAACGAGGAAAGAGTTCAACCTGAACGTCCGCTCATCTACGCCAGTAATCACTCGGGCATGGCCTTTCCTTGGGATGCCATTATTTTCGCGTCACAAACTTTAAAAAAACAAGACTACAATCTACAGCGGATGCCACGGGCGCTGGCTGCACCCATGCTGAGCTACACGCGGCTAACTGCACCCTATTTACTGCCCAATTTTTGGAAACGCTGCGGTTGCGTGGACGCTACAACAGACAACTTTGAGACCATGATGGCCTCGGGGGAGTCAGACGTCCTGATTTACCCAGAAGGCGTTCCGGGTATGGCCAAAGGATTCAACAACCGGTACGACCTTCAGCGCTTTTCATCATCATTCGTACGAATGGCCATTAAGCATCAAACCGATATTATCCCGATATCCACCGTGAACGCTGAATACGTCAATCCATGGACTTACACATCTCATGCCGTGAACCGGCTGATGAATAAGCTCAGTATTCCATTTCTACCGCTCGGGCCTATTTTGCTTCCACTGCTCTTGTTTCCGTGGATGTTTTACTTCGGGTTTCCAGCAAAGCTCACCTACGTCATTGGTCGACGCATCAAGCCCTACGAATGGGTTAGCAAACCCTTCGAAGAGATTTCACTGGATGAATTTCGAGCCATTGCCGACAAAGTGCGTGACCTGATGCAAGAAGACCTCAACCAAGCCGTGGGCCAGTATGGTAAAAAGCCCTATAAAATCAAAGAGCTAATCGGTAAAATCCTCAGGAAACCATCGCTCATCTGGCGGATTTCTCCCCCACTCTGGCCCTCTTTATTCCACGCCCACGAACGGGCCTACTACAAAAACCCGGGCCACGAGGCCAAGCTCAAGCCCGGATTCTTCTGTATTTTGAAGAGCTTCGTTCAAACGCGCTTCTCACTTGTGTTCCTCATCCCACTCTTGGGCTGGATTCCGGTACTTTGGACGGGTTCCAAGCCAAATCGACCTACTTTGAAGGCAAAAAACCGATCTTAGAGCCGCTTTCGAGCATTTTAGATGTTCCCATCTCGGTGCGCTTCTATTAGACGGAGCGAAACCCAAATGAGGAGTACTTCTATGGAAGTGGTTGTCGGCGATTTGATGAGCTCAGAGCTCGTTACCCTTGCAGAACATGAATCACTGGATCTCGCTGACGAGATCATGAAGCTGGCCAGAATTCGCCACCTCCCTGTGGTAAACAACAATCGACTCGTCGGGCTCGTCACGCATCGTGATCTACTGCGCGCTCAGGTCAGCTCACTCACTGAGCTTACAGCTGAAGAGAGCAAAGACATCAATAGCCACATCCCGGTCGCTCAAATCATGACTCGACAGGTTATGACCGTGAAGCCAACCACTTCTGCGCTGGAAGCAGCTACGATTATGGCTGAGCGTAAAATTGGCTGTTTGCCTGTTGTTGAAGATGAAGAACTTCAAGGTCTTATCACCGAAGCCGACTTTTTGAATCTGGTGATCAAGGCGCTCAAAACTTCGGACATCACTGCGGAAAGCTAAATCTTGCTTTCACGTTTCTAAGCTCATCCTAGCTTTAAGTCTCTATTGATTCCCCCAAACAATTTGAATCTGCTTGGATTCTTCCGAATCTTGGGGGACCCGTATGCTCGTGGGGAGTATTGGCCGGAGTCACTTAATGCAGCAAGCAGTGACCCCGGCCCGAAGAGG
Organism: Deltaproteobacteria bacterium; assembly: GCA_018668695.1. Lineage (NCBI taxonomy): Bacteria > Pseudomonadati > Myxococcota > Myxococcia > Deltaproteobacteria bacterium. The sequence continues at coordinate 12,555 of JABJBS010000217.1, read as the reverse complement.
AACTCTTTATTAAATATTAGATATTATTATTAGTTTAGTCACCCGCGTCTAAGGACGGGTGCAAGTTAGATGCTCAGTTGCATTGTTTCGAAACTCGTCGCTGTAGATTTCAGGACAATTCTCGCGAATGACATTTTTCAGCCGTGTAACGTCTGTCCAGCTCAGTGCCATCGAATCGAAAACGATTGGAAATGTATCATCGGTTTGAACCACATTAATCAACTCTTCGAGTAACCCATCGCCGGTGTTCCAAATGGACTGGAAATTCTCAACAAATGCGTTTACAACTTGCGGGTAGCGATTCGCAGAATAGAACACTACGTTCTCAAGAGTATTATGTTCGGCATTGTCCGAGTAATTGTAGCTACCGCTTGCAACCTTGCTTCCATCCACGATGATGTACTTGTGGTGCATTTGAACCGCGTAACCGTAGTTCCAGCGAAAAGCATAAAATTTATAGCGAACATCCATGCCGGAATCACCGAGTTCGTATCCAAAGTAATAGCCTACGTCGTAGCACTTCTGCTCTTTATTTGCGCGTCCGCCAGCCGCCTCTAAGCATTCCTGAAGCTTTCGAACCTGATCGCCCTGCTTCCAGCCACTGACATACTCCTGTCCATCGAGGTAAACGCGAATGTCTAATTCAGGGTGACTGATTCGCTTCGCTTTGAGCGCGTCTGCAATAGGACGACTTCTCATATGTCCTGATGCGATCCATATAGATTCTTGTGCCTCATTGATCAGACTGACGATTCGATCGGCCACTGTATTGTAGCCAGTTCGTGCACGAAAAGTGGCCCCGTAACGCGATGACACATAAGTGGTGAAGTTATCCGATGTAAACGCGACATCCAGACCATCCACTTGCTCCAAATCTGGTCGCTCTACATACAAGGTCTCAAAGTAGGACAGGTCTAAATTGTATTCAAAGTCGCGTGAGTTGGCCCACATGTGGTTAAACTCACTTTGAAATGTTGTGGCCAGTTCGGCATCGCCGCGGACCATCACAGTATTTTCATCGTACTTACTTGCACCGCCATAAGACCAGTTGCCACTTCCTGTGATGACTGTCGTTGAAGCTGCGTCGCCGCCCTCATCCTGCACACCATCAATCAATGCGAATTTATGGTGCATGATTTTATTAACGTAACGCACATCAATACCCATCGACTCTAGGTGTGCTGAGCGAGTACCTTCGGGATTTTTTCGCTCAGACGATGCTGGGTCGAAAATCACTCGTACCGATAAGCCGCGCTCGACAGCTTCGCCTAAGGCATTACGAATGGATGTGTCACTCATGCTGTACATCGCAACATCGATAGAATGCTCGGCCTCAGCCATGCGCTCCATGATGCGATGCAGGTGACTCTGGTAATAAGGCATGGGGCTGAAAATGACTTCAGTCTCCCGAGTAGACGGTGCTTCTTCTTCAATCACGACTAAGTCGTCTAAATGATACGCGGAAACGGTGGCGTGTAGTGTTTCGCTGCCTAAGTTCTGAACCCGTAAAGTCCAGTTACGCAGCTGTACATCGTCAGATTCGGCACGAACCCACGCCGTCGTACTCGTTTCCCCATATATATCGATGGCGTAGTGCTTGGCCGAAAGCCGAGCTGGAACTGCACCCGTTTGAGTCAAATGAGCCTCGAAATGCTCAGCCTTAATGCGGTACCGCTTGGTACGACCGGGCTCAAGCGTAAGCGTCACGGTCCGAAGCGGAGTCACGCCATCTAAGTGGCTTAATTCAACAAAGCTGGTCTGACCTTCTTGGGTACTTGCTTGAATGCCCGTGGTCTCAGCGCCACATGCCACCAAGGCAATGGTGCATAAAATGGCAAAAAACGTTTTAATTTTAGTTACTTGGACGGATCTATCTCTTGCTGGTACTAGCATCACTTCACTCCATACTGCAGACGCAACAATGCGACTTCGCAGTAAAAAACTTAGTTCTGACAGCATTAGCGGCGGCTCGGATGAGCCTATAAACAAAACACGCTTGGGGACCGAGGCCGGCTGAACCCACGAAAATGCTCTTACAAGACATGTAAACCATTTGGCAAGACAAAAATGTCCTACACTTGCCTACACCGCGAGCTTCTGATGGATCTTAACGATCACTTCTTCGTTGGGTTATTTTTCTTAGCGTTCTCGATATCGGTTTCCTGCTGACCATCGCGGCTGTAGCCACACCCCAAATCTGGATCGGTTTTAAGCATAGAGCAATGGCGTTTACTGATCTCATTTAAAGGGTCTTTGGCCTTAAGTTTTTCACATCTTGAAATCCAGCGGTGGGCAGCTTCTTTAGCAGTCTCAGAATCCTCGCGGGTGTATTTACAAAAATTCGCAGCAGCAAGCTCAGTATAGAGTTCGACCTGATCAGCCTTTGTACCCAGCGCCCGCTCCAAATATTTAATCGCCCGCTCGATATCTCCACGAATTCCGAAAAATAAATCAAGCCACCAGCTATCGGGTACCAACCGATAATAGATCCCAAGGCCGTAATAAGTTGCTCCCAGAGAGGTGTTTGCGGACGGGAATCTATAATGCTCTCCGGTGCTCACTGCTCCCAACCAAGCACCCTCCACGACCGCGCCCTTACTAAGCGTATTGAAGATACCTTCGTTCGTAGATGACCGGCCGACGAGTGTCCCATAATGCAAAAGGCAGTTTATATCCTTAGGAGCCATATCTACGCATTCCTTGGCCCATTGAACACCCTCAGCCAGGAGCTTGCCTTTGACCTTCTTAGCATCCTTGTCCATCACCTCTGTGCGGAAGAAAATACTCTTAGCCATCAACCATCTGATCTTCGAATTGTTTGGATACCTTTTACGCAGTTTGCGAAGTAATTTGTCAGCACCCATCAAATCTTGGTTGCGTATCGCCAACTCTGCTTTCCAAGCAGACTCCCATGGCTCGCCCTTTTCAACGGCATCGATGTATCCAGTGGGCAGGCAATTATCTTGTTTATCCCGGGCCAGGCATCCCTTGAAATCATATTTACTAACAAACTCAATGCCGCGCTCCGCCAAGACTCTGGCAAACACCCCAGGGTCTTTAAAATTATAAGGTTCAGCAACGCTGCCAGGGCTCGATGTGGCTTCTGCAGCTGCTGCATTATCAGCCACTTGTGCTGAAGCTTCACAGCTCATAGCTAGAATCACGGCACCGACGAAGATCCCATTGAAGTTCACGTTTATCTCCAATTCACGAGGTTGGCAGTATGGTACTCTGCACACCAAGTGGCTTCAACCTATCAATTTCCATGCTTCAGGGGTGGCCCTCGCCCCGGTATTTGCCTAAGTTGCCGGTATCATCATCTGGCGCTCAGGTGCTGCTGAAACAGGAAAGATCTATGCGTACACTTGGTATGATTGGAGTTCTCATGGTTATGGCTTCAGGCTGCATGACCCCTACGGTTCCCACACTGCATATTCCCATCGAGGAATACAAACTCGACAATGGTTTGCAGGTTGTCCTGCATCGAGACTCAGCTACACCGCTGGCCCACGTCGAGATCTGGTATCATGTAGGATCCAAGGACGAGCCCCAGGGCCGCAGCGGTTTTGCTCACCTATTCGAACATTTGATGTTCAACGGGTCCCAGCATGCCGATGGCGAATACTTTGCACCGCTCCAGCCCTTTGGAGCGCGCATCAACGGAACGACGAATACCGATAGAACCAACTATTACGAAACTGTTCCATCCAATGTTTTAGAAAGAGCACTCTGGATGGAGGCTGACCGAATGGGTTTTCTTCTTCCTGCACTCACTCAGGCAAAGCTAGACAACCAGCGTGATGTTGTCCGTAATGAACGTCGGCAAAATTATGAAATTGCACCCTACGCAAAGGCACGCCAAGTCATTGCTGAAGCCGTGTGGGATAAAAATCACCCCTATCACCGTTTGACCATCGGTAGTCATGAAGAAATTGAAGCAGCCAATCTCGATGATGTGAGCGGTTTCTTCAATGCGTGGTACGCGCCGAATAATGCTACTTTGGTTGTTTCCGGAGATTTTGATCCCGTACAAACAAAAGAGTGGATCCAAAAATTCTTTGGCCCCATCGCCAAGGGCGCGGCACCGGCAGCCATTACTTCTGCCAAGGCAACTTTGCCTGAGGCCCAAACCATTGAGTTAGAAGATAACGTTCAGCTTCCACGTGTTTATTACACCTGGCAAAGTGCCCCGTTTCTACAAACCGGTGATGCTGACCTTGATGTTCTGAGTCTCATTCTCAGCAATGGTAAAACCTCAAGGCTATACAAACGGCTCGTCTATGATGACCGTATCGCTAAAGATGTCTACGCCGCTCAATACAGCAGCCAACTTGGCTCTACCTACCGAATTGTGGCAACTGCTGCGCCTGGGAAAGATATAGCCGACGTCCAAAAAGCAATCGATGAAGAGGTCGCCATATTACTGCGAGATGGGCCAACAGACGAGGAAGTTGAACGCGCAAAGAACGCTTGGAAGAAGTCGTTCTTTCAAAGCATTGAAAGTGTAGCCGGAAAGGCGGGAATGCTTCACCGCTACAACCACTACCTAGGCAAAACAGACTGGGTTGCCGATGACCTCAAGCGCTATATGAATATAACCAAGGAGTCGGTCTCAAAATGGGCACGAACAACGATTGTGGCCAAGCACCGCGTCACCGTGATTGTTAAGCCGCAGCAAGCTGCAAAAGAAGCATCAGCCGCTAAAGCAGGAGCTGCGAAATAATGAAGAACTTATGCCTTACCTTATGTTTGCTTGCCCTCGGAGTTACCATGTCTAATCATCAAGCCCATGCCGCCCAGGATGCTTGGCCACCTATGCCTCAACCTGGTCCTGCACCAGAGTTCTCGCCACCATCCTATGTGAAGTTTCAACTCAGTAATGGCATACCTGTTACGTTTATTCCGGCAGGCAAAGTTCCAATCACCCATCTTCAGGTGAACGCCTACTCTGGTTATGCTCAAGAAGACGCGACCAAGCGCGGGCTCGCTATGTTTGCTTCGCGCATGCCATTAGAAGGTACCGCAGAGCGTAGTGGGATTGAGATCAGTGAAGCCTTGCAAACATTGGCCTCAAGTATCCAAGTTTATGCGGACCTAGAGTATTCAGCTGCCGCGCTGAATGCACTGGACGATAAGCTTGACGCAACCCTCGCTATCCTCGCGGATGTTCTACAAGAGCCGGCATTCAATCAAGCTGACGTAGACCGTGTTCGTAAAAACTTACAGAACTCTATTTTCACAGAGAAAGACAATCTTCGACAAACTGCTGACAAGGTCTTTCGAAGCGTCCTATTTGGAGACTCTTACCTAGGCCAATGGCAACGCGGTACCCACGAAAGTATTGAAGGCATTACGCGCGATGACCTACAAAAATGGCATCAAGCAGTGTGGCAGCCCAAGAACATCGGAATCACCATCGTCAGCGGAATGAGCGAAGATGTAATAAAAGCGTCATTGGAAAAATCCTTGGGGGCTTGGGAATCAACATCGACGCCTCTGGCGGAACTGACACTCACCCCCAAAACTGCCCATGAGGGTGTGAAGGTCTACTGGGTACAAAAAGATGGGGCCAGCCAATCCGTTATATCCATTGGCAACACCGCTCCAGCCTTCGACCCGGCTCACTCAACCGCCACACAAGTTGGTAACAAAGTACTCGGTGGTCAGTTCACGAGCCGAATCAATATGAATCTGCGTGAAGACAAAGGCTATACCTATGGTGCACGTTCAGGCGTTACCAATCAGAGACTTGCTGGATACTACCGTGCCAGTGCTTCTGTAAAAGCCAATACCACGGCTCTTTCCATCGTTGAGTTTCTCAAGGAGCTTAACCAAATCACAGGTGAGAAGCCTATTACGGAGCAAGAGTTTAAGAATGCCACCAGCAGTATGCTTCAAGGATTTCCCGCCTACTTCGAAAAGTCGTCGGGAATACTCAATCGGTATGCAAGTGTGGACGCATACAAACGTCCGGCAGATTGGCTACAAAACTACCACACTCGTGTTTCAGGTGTTCCTATGACTCAAGCGCAAAGTGAACTCAAGGCACTGATAGATGTGAAAAATCTTATCGTTGTGGTGGTGGGAGATTGGAAGATTGCAGGAAGCGATGTAGCTGCCCTTAATCTGGGAACCGTGGTCTATCTCGACCACAATGGCAATGCCGTTACACCTTGATCACTTGTTTGCCGAAAGGCCCAAGCGGCAACGCTTGGGCTGAAAGCGTAAGAACACTTCCTGCCCAGTTTCCACACTCTCGTAAATCGCAGAGATCAACTCTAGACCTTTACGCCCCTCAAGGCCGTCAACCAGTTGCTGCTTCTTATTCACCACGCAATCAACGACGTGGTCGTAGTAAGCCTTGTGCCCAAATCCATAAACATTCGGTGGATTGACCGAGTATTTCTCCAGCGTCTCGGCATCACTGTCCTGAGCTTCGGTGAAATTCCAAACCTTCATTTCGTTTACAGCGAACCCACCAATCTCTACGGTTCCTTTTTCTCCCAAAACAGAAATTGAGCCTTCCAAATCCTTTGGTCTTGTCGCCGTAGTGGCCTCGATAATCCCGAGAGCGCCATTGCGAAAACGCACTATAACGGCTGCCGTATCTTCGGTTTCAATATCAACCAGAGCTGTAGAGCTTTTTGCAAAAACACTCTCTACATCACCCATCATCCAGCTTAAGAGATCAACATGGTGAATCGCCTGGTTCGAAATCACGCCACCGTCCCGCTCCCAGGTTCCGCGCCACTTGTCTTGGTCGTAATACTCTTGAGTACGGCACCAGCGAACACGAACAGTTCCCATCACCAACTTTCCGAATCTACCTTCATCAAGAGCTTCTCTTAATTTTACCACAGGTACGTTGAACCGGTTTTGCTGAACCACAAAAAGCTTCACGCCATTGCGATCACAAGTCGTAATCATCCGGTCAACATCGTCTAAAGTAAGCGCGATGGGTTTCTCAACCACAATGTGCTTTCCGTAAGCCGCAAGTGAAACCACAACATCCGCATGAGACCCGCTATCAGTGAGGACACTGACCACATCAGGTTCTACTTTCTGCATCATCTCATGCATGTCTGTGAAATGCGGTACATCAAATTTTCCGGCGATAACTTTTGCACGGTCGGCATCCAGGTCACATACTGCTACGAGCTGTGCACCGGCTATTTCGCCGTGACCCAGAAGATCTGAATGTCGCTTGGCTATTCTTCCACAGCCAACCAAAGCAAACTTAAGCATGAGGCGTTCCTTTTGAACAGGTTAAGGGTGATTTGCCACAACGGTAGGTGTTGGTCCATAGGTTTGAAAATCTGTGCGAATAAACTTATCAACAACCGTGAAAACAAAAAAATGACGAATGATTTCAACACCCTACGGTTTGAGAAACCACTGAAAACGAGAACATGAACCACTGGGTACAAACCACCAAGAGTGGCAGTACCCTAGGCAATCGCATAAGTTAGTAAATAGATGCTGATCGCGACCAAGCGGCGTAAGTGAAATATAAGCATTGAATAAGGGAGTGGGGCGTGAGCCAAGAAGAATTAACGGCTTTAATTCTAGGAAGCGACGGTGAAATCGGCGGCGCACTCGCAACGGCACTCGAAGACTCAGGTGCCTCCGTCATCACCACGTCTAAAAAACTCGACCCCAACAATCCCAATTTGAAGCGACTCGACCTAGAGCACCCACAGAGATTCCAGCTCAATCAAAAAGTTGATGTGGCTTATATGTGTGCGGGTATGACCAAGCTTGCCGAGTGCCAAGCACAACCTGGACTTTCATGGGAAGTGAACGTCAAAAGCCAGATTCGTCTGATTCGTGAACTTTATGCTCAGGGAACTTTCATTGTTTACTTCTCATCGCACCTGATTTTTGATGGAACCATTGCACATGTAAAGCCTGACCATCGACAACGACCCCATTGCCGGTTTGCAGAACAAAAGGTCGCCGTTGAAGAGCACCTCAGCAAGCTGGATTGCGGGTACAGTGTCATCCGATTATCGAATGCACTTGGACCGCGCTCACCTCTCTTATGCAAGTGGGCCAACGCATTGCAAAACGGTGAGAACATCGAAGCGATAAACGATATGTTCATTGCGCCCGTGGCGACGGACCAAATTGTTCAAGCCGCAATCCTGATTGGGAAAGAGCGTAAAGAGGGAGTCTATCAACTCTCTGGTGATACAGATGTCCCTTTTGACCGTGTTGCCGTTGAACTTGCGGAACAGCTTGGCGTTTCATCAAGCTTGGTGCGCTCAGTTCCTGCTGACGACGCGAGCTGGGAAATTGTCGCACGCCCGGAAAACACGACGCTCGATACAAGCCGAGCGCGTCGTGAACTCGACTTTCGACCACTTGCTTGGTCTGAGGTACTTGGACACTTCGTAGAAGCCAATCGGCTAAGAAGCGAGATGCCTTACTCCTCGATTGCAGACGAAAGCTAAAGCCGCTCTACATTTCTCCGCCAACAACTGCCCCGCCATCGGCAACAATCAATTGGCCCGTAATGTAGCGCGCAGCATCTGATGCTAAAAAGCCGGCGACACCCGCAATATCATCAGGCTCACCGATACGCCCGAGAGGGGTTCTTGATTCTATTTGCTTGCGAATTTCATCGTTTTCCCAAAGTGCTCGTGCAAAATCGGTTTGAATAAGTCCTGGCGCAATGCAATTGGCGCGCACATTTTGATGGCCCCACTCAACCGCTAAGTTTCTAGCAAGCTGTATCTGAGCCGCCTTTGACAATGCATAGGCTCCAATCACGCGGCTTCCGTCTAAAGCGGTAATGCTTGAAATGAGAATCATCGATCCGCCACCGCGCTTTGCCATATGGGGACCTGCGAAATTACATAACCAGATATTGCTTTGCAGATTGACCCGCATAATTTTATCAAACGCTTCGTCCTCTAAAGTCTGCATCGGGCCAAAGGCTGGGTTCGCTGCAGCATTACAAACGACAATGTCCAATTGACCATAAGTCTCGATTGTCTTTTCTACCAAAGCTGCCACATCATCTTTTTGGCCAACGTTCGATGCTACGGCGATTGCCTGACCACCGTCTGCTTCAATCTCTTTGACTACGGTTTCACAAGCTTCAAGCTTTCGGCTCGTGACCACAACCCGGGCACCCTGACGGGCAAGCTGGTGAGCAATCCCTCTTCCGATACCTCGGCTTGAGCCGGTTACGATGGCAACTTTATTACTCAAATCAAACATTCTTGGACTCCTCGTAATTCCCCCTTGAGCAAATCCCATATGCACCGGAGAACTTCAATCTGTAAGCGCTAAGCACTTGCTTAAAGGTAGGCCCGTGCCCCTTTGAACTCAAGCCCTCCACGCCACCCCGGCTTAAGGCATTACCGTTTCTTTTCATTGGAATTTTTGTACAATCTCTCTAATGTGCTTGTCTTGAAGTCAGAGCCATCAACTGACAGGCTTAGGACTGGAAGGACTATTCATCACGATGCTGGCGGTTACTCTCATGACGCTCATTATGAGCACGACTCCAGAGACCGGGCTCTATCTTGACGGGCAGGTCAGCAGTGCTCATTTAGAAACAGCTGTTTTATTGGAAGAGCTTCAAGCGCGGCTTCCAGAGCTCCTGGTCAGTACCACGCCCACTCAAAACCAAGGTAAGTTCTACACCCTTCAGTTCTCGGAGCAACGAGGCGACCAGGGACAAACTGTTCTTCTTTTTATCCTTCAAGATTCCAATCAAACAAAACTCTTTAAACGCTCACTTGGACCGTCTGCCGACTCACTTGAGACCGCTCGGCAAATCGCCTTGGTGGTTGAAGGTGTCATTAAAAGGCGAGGCGACGCACTTCGGGAAATTCTGCAGGCCCAAAAGCCCGACCCAATCCCAGAGCCGCAACCGGAACCTCAGCCAAGAACTGAAGCGAGCACGACAGCCAACAGGCTTCAACTCGATGCAATGACCACTCTAGGAACCTTAACTGCGGCCAAAAGAGCCACCGTCGGTGCCCAGATAGGCGCGCAAATACAGACCTGGAAATCTCTATATTTGGGTCTGCAACTCGGATTCCATCGGCTCTTAGGAAGTGGACAATCCAATGAGAGCTCGGTTGCGACACTTAGACTGCAGGAGTGGACCCTGCTCGCTGCTGCCAGCTGGTACCTTACTTGGGGTGATCTCACCCTTGCCACCTCAGCCGGTGCCGGGATCTCGCTGACTCAATCTTCCACAGAGAGCAGCGGGCAATCACCGACCTACAGAGCCATGGATACCTTTTTCACAACACGGGTAGGCACAGGCCTCGATTACAATATCACGAATGAATTCAGCATCTTAGCGTTTGTTTTTATGGATTTCTCACCATCTCACCCCAATTATACGCTTCAGGACCAAAACCTTTTAAATCGCGGCAGTATCTCTATTTTTGGTGCTCTGGGATGCCGTTACCAACTGTTTTAATTAGACTTTATCAGCCTGGGCATTGCCGCTCTCAAGAAATAGTATCCTCGACCCCATTTTTTCTGACAAAATCTCTGCGTACACGCATCTAAGAGGAGACAGGCGCTTTGCACGGAGAGAGTGAAGAATCGATGCGTAACCAGGAACTCGTAGATAAGGCACGCAACGGGCACCCCGGAGCATTTGACGAGCTTTACTTTTCCTACGTGGACCGGGTTCAGCGTCAGCTCTATGGAATCGTAGGAGCCGGCGCAGATGTTGATGATCTCATCCAGCAAACCTTCGTTCAGGTCTACCGTAATCTCGATGGTTTTCGCGGTGACTCAAGTTTTGCGACCTGGCTCCATCGCATCACCGTCAATGTGGCACTTGGCCACTTACGTAAGAAAAAGCGCTGGTTCAAGCTGCGAGAGGCAGTGAGTAATGAGCCTGCAGATGCCTACCAAAGTGAAGCTACTCCCCTGAGAAGTGTGGAATGTAGCGAAACTCGGGAACTGCTCGCAAGTGTACTCGACAAACTCAAACCCAAAAAGAGAATCGTATTTGTTCTCTATGAAATTGAAGGTCACACCTTAGAAGAGATTGCGACCATTGTTGAAAGTTCCGTTAACACTGTTGCTGGCCGACTGCGGGCAGCACGATTAGAAATTAGACGGGCACTTGAGCACCATCAAAGAATGGACACCTCAATGCTTAACCGTCACATCGCTTAGGATATTCGTTATGACTCGGCCAGACTGCCAGAAATTGCGAGAAGAGCTGCATGGCTACCGTATGGGTGAGGGAACTCCCCTTGCACGCCAAAAGCTTGAACTGCATCTGAAGAAATGCGCCGGCTGCAACAATGAATTGTATTTGTTGCATGAACTCGAGCAAGCCGCTCGAGTGGGGCCACCCGCCCTCACCGATGCTAATAAAAGAAATATATTAAATAATATTCATCGTACTCTTCGCCAAGAAGATGCTCCTGTTCTCGAACTTAGCGCGGGGTTTGATTGGCGCAAGTGGTTCGCCCTACCAGCCGCTGGCCTTGCCTGTGCCGCTGCATTACTCATGGTGCTTTCTAACCCTGCACTTGAGGAACAAGGACTCGACTCCTCTGCCGGCGCGGTCGTTGCTCAGAAAGCAGAGACTGCAACCCCGACGCAAACGACAACCCCAATGCAGCTCGACAAAGTACTCGCTGTTGGACCCGGTGTCGTTGCCTTTCAAACCGCACAAACTAAAACCCTCGTTCGGCAAAGAGGAACCGCGCGCACCATTGACCTGAGTCGCGGTGCCATGGTCGCAGAATTTAATCGGGCTAAAGACCAAGATCCTTTGGAGATTATTACCCCTCACGCCACCATTATTATTCGCGGCACAGTATTCGCAGTGAATACCGGAGCTCTCTCAACAACGGTTGCTGTGAACCGAGGTAAAGTTGAAGTGCGCTCAAACAGCGGTGACATCACCATGCTCTTAGCTGGTCAATCTGTTGAAGTCGGTGACGAGCCACAAAACTTAGCTGAAGGAACCAAACCATTACAGGTTGCGATGACTTCTCATTTTGGAACACAACCGCAAGCACCCGTGAAAAGCCCTACCCTCGAAAGCCCGCAAGCCGGACTTTTACCCTCCCCGGCCCTGGATGCGGAATCCGAACAAGCCCCAGAGTACTCCCCCACTCAAAAGCAAGCTCGACCCGCAACCAAGGCCGCCTCTAAGAAACCTGCCCCAGCCAAGAAGGCCAAGCCGAAAGTAGCCAAAGCATCGGCCATGGAGCTTCTCCACAGTGCTCGTACGCTCTGGCGAGACCAAAAGCATAGCCTGGCTATTGAAGCACTTGAATCGCTTCTTTCGGGTGACGAGCTCTCAACCTTAAACCCGCGAGAACGCGACGAGGCACGCTACTTGTTGGCAACCATTCACCGGGCCGTTGGAGATTACGGACGAGCGGCAACTCTGCTCAGAGTGCTCTCAACTGAAAAACAATCCATGACGGGCCGGATGGCTCAACTTGAACTTGCTCGCTTGGAAGCACGCCACTTGGGTCATCAAAGTAAAGCTCGGTCGATTCTTGAAGGGTTAGTATCTGAAGATAAACTCGACATCGTCGCGGAGGAAAGCCT
>JABJBS010000216.1 GCA_018668695.1 Deltaproteobacteria bacterium | reverse complement strand
CCGCATGCAGTCTTGGAAATTTATCCAGAAGCTTCGTATCATCGAGAAGTCGATTGAGAATCGCGCAGCTGCTGGTGGCGAAGCATTCTACCCCTACGACGCACGTGCGATGATGACCATCAACAGCACAGAGTTCAACGCTAATCACACTGTTGATTCTCGCGCGGAATTCAATGAGACAGTTATTAAAGCATCTTACGAGAAGCCGGTATTGGTGAAGTACGGTCTTACTTACTGTGCTCACTGCATGCTTCTTGAGCAGCTAGGTTCTGTACCTGCAGTTGCCGAGAAGTATGGCGACGCCATGGACGTGAAGAAGCTTTGGTGGAATCCCCATGACACTGCCTACAATGAACTCAATGAGATTGCCGGTGAAAACAAAGTCACCAGCAGCCCAATGTTCATCCTTTATAAGGACGGCGAAATCGTGAAGTCTGGATATGGATTCCCAGATGAAACAGGTGCGGGCCTTGAGGACTTCCTTAAGGGACATATCGAGGAGCCTGCAGTAGCTTAAGCGGCCTGCATTTCTTCCAATAAGAAGCCCTAATCCACTCAATGGTACGGGCTCATTTTAAAGGGTTTGGAACCGGACATTTGCTCCTGGGTCCAGGCCCTTTTTCTGTATGCTTTTCGCCCATTGCGCCATACCCATCCAGCGCGGGAGATTCTTAAGTCTACTTATAGAAAATCAAGTCCGGTTAGCCAGATGACTTCAGTTTTTGGAATGGTCCATTGATGAGTTTTGTAACGATACCATCTACCTGATTGGCCGAATTCAAATGTGTCCAGCACCGTGCTGTCAGACATGCGCCCCCAGCCCAGAGCCAGATCGATAGGAGCCAAGTCGCTTTCTCGGTCGCTGCTATAGCGTTTGCGGCCTAATACACGAGCTTCCATGCTGAAATCGGCTAAGGGCTTAAAAGTGTAATCTCTGAACTCAAATTCGGAAGGGTCTAGAGGTGCGACTTGTAAGGGCGCGTTGGGTGCGACTGCACCCGGGCCGTGCTCGATGGCCGGGTCGTAAAAGAGATATGTCCCCAGTAAGCCCAGAACTATAAGCGTAATGGCTCTATTCATTGGATGAGTGTATCTCGGACTGCTTCCACGGTTCAACGGCTATGGCATCTGGTGTAAATACTGCATTATGGAGGTGGCCTCTGCGAGAGAAGGCGGCTAGATATCACCCCAATTTGCCGCCAATCCATCACCTTGAGACATTAATTTTCGGCCTTCAATCTTTGAGCCCTTGCCAATACACATGACTCGAATATCTGAGGTTGGTCTTCCATCCTCTTCAAAGCGGCACAGCTTGAATTGACACTCTTGCATCATCGAAGGCAGTCTTCCTTCCCCGTTTTGGGTCTCTTTTGTCCAATTCAATTCATGGTTGGAAAGATATCTAGCCTCCTCGAGTCGCTGAGCTGCGTCTTGGTGATAAAACTCAGAAAAATAACAACTGTAATAATAAAACGTATCTGGGAGGTCTACCAATCCGTCTTCGGTGATTCGGTCAGGGTCGGGGTCGGTTGGGTAGATAACAATGAGCCCGCTCATATGGTCACGTTTTGAGTTCTTAATGGCGCTGTAGACTTGCTCGGGTTGATGGTCACCACGAATGACCATCATCATTTGGTAACCAGAAAATTTATCTCCCAAACGTGTGGCGAATGTTCGGTCGAATAATGCCACGGTCTTAAAACGATTGATTGCGGCCTTCACTGGATTGAGTTCTGTTAGGGATGATAACACTTTCAGTGGCACATTCATTTTCATCATTTTCATGTCCCAATCGGAACTCGTAGCGCCATGATAGATGATAAATTTCCAAACTTGGCGACCCGTTCGGTCGCTGCAATAAAGAGGGTAGCCGAAAACACTAAGACGTGTTTGGGCTCCCATCCAAAGTCGTCCCAAGGCGCCTGAGGCAAAATTACGCGGTAAATGTTCCCTATGCAGCTTAAGAATAGCAAAGATGTTTTCTTCAAACTCTTCAACATTCATAACGTTGTCCCTTTACAGTGGCCGTAATCGCCTCGGGCCATATCAAAAAGTCCTGAGTGATACCCAACGTTATTAGCAGATTGAGAGCATATTTTGTGGTGTGAACATACACATGTTCATGCTTAATCTATTTTCAGTGACGAGAGTGACGAAAGTGACGAAAGTGACGAGTAATAACCTCATTTTCGAACGCCGCTAATCGCCTAACCAACTGTTTTTATTCAATTCATGTGTTTGGCACCCCAATTGCTTTGTTTGGTGCACTAAATACTTCACATGGAGAGACACATGACTAACCAGACTTCAAACAAGCCATACCTCATGATTGCACTGGCTGCTTTCAGCGTATTCCTGATTCAAAGCTCAGCCTTCGCGATGGGCTCGATTAATCTCAATATGCAGGAGTCTGCAGCTGAGGACCGCAGAGCAGAAGAAGAGCGCCGCGAACTAGGGGCAGAAACATTTATCAATTTAGGATCAGGAAATATCGCTAAATTGAATCTAGACGATACTGCAGTTTTAGAAGGCTCCATTTACCCAAACCCGGGCCGAGTTAATGTCAACTTAAGCATCGTTCATCCAGATGGAACACACGTTGAAGAAGTGACGCTTAAAACAAATGACGAAGGTGAATTTAAATACGAGACTGCGGAACTCGACGCAGGCAGTTATGCTGTCTCGGCGTCATGGGATGGCAATGAGATATACCGTGGGACCTCTGCCGAGTTAGAATTACCCGTTCAAGATACAACCGGCATGTTTGTAATACTTACAAGTGGATCGACTCAGTCATCGGATCAGCGAAAACGAGCATACGCTACTGTTGGCCAGTATTCGGCTAATTCTTTGCTAGCCCGTGGAATACCCATGTCCAGAATTCAGTTCCTCACTCCTGACTACGGAACCGAAGTTGCATCGCCGATAGCCACCGGACTCAACACTAAAGAAAACCTTACTCATGCCATTGAGGAATGGGCTCCGGCTTTGGCGGCTACTCGTTTAAGTGACAGAGCTAAGAGTCCTCTGACTGTCATAATCATTGGTGATGGAATCTTCGGTCATATTTACACACAGGTTGACGAAGTGATTTCAAGTGGAGAACTTGCTTCAGCCATTGAAAACTTCAACGTGAATGCCACAAATCTTCCCGCACAAGATTTATCACTTGCGAATATGTTCCCGGTCAACATTGTACTTGAAGCACCCAAAAGCGGCTCGTTCATTGATGACCTCACTGGGCCGAAACACTATATTTTCGCATCCACAGACAGTGATAACTATCCTAATGCTCAAAGCAACATGGGGCAGGGAGGCATTCTGTCATTTACTTACGTGTTCATGTCGCAACTTGCTTCGAGTCAAACTCTAAGTCAGGCATTCAGCACGGCTTCAACTATGATCACGGGATACTACGCCGACCAACTACCCGAATTAGCAACCGATTGTGATGACGTGGCGAATGAACCAAGTGACCAGTTAGCTGTATCCGGTATCTATCTTCAAACACACGCTTCCTCTAACTTAAAACCTCAGATGCTTGCCGTGGAAGCAGCACAAGAAACGTCGTTACCGACGGCAACACTTAATGCAGTTGTGGTTGACCCTGAAGGGTCGACATTAAACGTATCGGCTACGATTATACCACCTACAGCAACCCCGATGTCTACCTTTGTCCAAGCACTTAGTTTCACCGGTTCGGCTAACACTTTTAGTGCGGAAGTTACTGACTTGAATGTACCGGGCGTGTATCAAGTCATCTATTCGGCTACAGATAATATCGGAAATATAAGCACGGTAAAAACCAGTACCATCACTGTACAATAATAAAATACAAAGTCATTGTCTCTTCCCTCTCAAGCATTTATCGGGTGCTTGGGAGGGATTTTTTTTGGTCATAAAAACAAGAGATGATTCATCGTAAATGTCTCCAGAATTAAAATGTCTTCGCATTAAAGATGTTATCGGGTGGAGTTAAACTTCGGGTTAACCCAAATGACTACCATTGCGGCGCCAACAACTTAGGTGTTGGGGTAATATGCTGACCACCCCTGCATACATCCTGTCTGATTTCGTTTGGTTGTTCGCACAGGATCTACTTGAACCTATCTAACTCTCCTCATACTCTATACGACTGATCAGTGTATCTTCTTTTTTCTCCCGGTTAAGGATGAGGCTTCATGTTATCAATCACTCGTAGTTGCTTTTTCTATTCTCTAATTTATTGCCTCGTTGCTTGTGGTGGTACTGCAATTGAATGCAACACGGGTGATAACCAAGTTAGCGAAACCGTATGCGGTTTCAATGGTGAGGGGTTTTTCAGCCAAACCTGTTCGGATGGCACCTGGGTGGATACGGAATCCTGTAGCGGCACGGATGTCTGCATCAATGATGCTGAGCAGCTAAGCGCTGCAATCTGCGGTCTCAACGGTGAGGGGTTTTTCAGCCAAACCTGTTCGGATGGCAGCTGGATGGATACGGAATCCTGCAGCGGCACGGACGTTTGCGTCAACGGCACCCAAGAACTTGGCAGCACGGTTTGCGGCTTAAACGACGAAGGCTTTTTGAACCAAAGTTGCACGAGTGGCACTTGGGTTGACGAAGCTGATAGCTGCAGCGGCACGGATGTTTGCGTCAATGGTACGGAGCAATTGGGCTCCACAATCTGTGGTGTTAACGGCGAAGGCTTTCTTAACCAACTTTGCATCGCTGGCAGTTGGGGTGATGAAGCCGGCAGTTGCAGCGGTACGGATGTCTGCCGTAATGGAACCGGGATAAAAACTTTTTTCGCAACCAGTTATGCGTTTGCCGCTCTCAAGGAGAACGGGTCGGTGAGTACTTGGGGAGACAGTGCTTATGGCGGTGATAGTAGCGCAGTGTCAGAATCTCTGGCTGGTCAAGTTGTTAATATCTTCGCCAGCTCCGCTGCGTTCGCTGCTCTTAAAGAAGATGGCTCGGTGGTTACCTGGGGAGATAGCGAGGCAGGTGGTGATAGCAGCACTGTTTCAGACTTTCTTGTTGGTGGGGTGACTGAGGTTTTCAGCAATGGTTTCGCATTCGCGGCGCTCAAGACAGATGGCTCGGTGGTTACTTGGGGAGGTTCCGAAACAGGAGGTGATAGCAGCTTGGTTGCGGCCTCTCTTAGCGATGGAGTGTTAACGATTACTCCTAACGGTACCGCATTCGCTGCTATCAAATCGAATGGTTCGGTGGTTACTTGGGGTTACGACTCTTACGGTGGAGACAGCAGTACTGCTGCAAACCTTCTTGCTGATGGGGTGATTGAGGTTTTCAGAAATTCTTTCGCATTCGCTGCGCTTAAGGCAGATGGCTCGGTGGTCAGTTGGGGGTCAGGATCTTATGGCGGCGATAGCAGTGCCGTTGCAGAACAACTGGCCGGTGGGGTGACTACGATATCCTCCACAAGGTCTGCATTCGCCGTACTTAAAGAGGATGGCTCTGTTGTCACTTGGGGCCGGAGCGAAGATGGCGGTAGCAGTTTTTCTGTTGCAGATTCTCTCACGGGCGGGGTAACCCAAATATTTTCCACGATGGCCGCATTTGCAGCTCTTAAAGAAGATGGCTCAGTGGTTACCTGGGGAGATAGCTTGTATGGTGGTTTCAGCGCCACGGTGTTGGCTTTATCTGAGGGCACCGTCACAACTCTGTTCAATACCGACCGAGCCTTCGCTGCACTTATGGCCGACGGATCAGTGGTCAATTGGGGGGATGTCGAATACGGCGGCAATTTCAATCCAATTTTCTCATCAGTGGAGCAACCTCCGATTACCAGCAGCGATGTTTCTGCCTCTCTTACGGGTGGCGTCTCTACGGTGTTTAGTACAGGGTCTGCCTTTGCAGCTCTTAAGGAAGATGGCTCAGTCGTTACGTGGGGAGATGCTTATCATGGGGGCAAGAGCAGCGGTGTTGCTTCGTTGCTTAGCGAAGGCGTCACAACAATATTTTCCGGTCCCCACACATTTGCGGCTCTTAAGACTTATGGACGGTTGGTCACATGGGGAAGCAATAGCCCAGACGATAACGGCAGTGAGAGCACAGTGCTCGGGCCGGAGACGCCATTGAGCACGACTGCTTGTGGTCTAAATGATGAAGGGTTTCTCAGCCAGGTTTGCAGTGATGGTAACTGGGGGGATAGCGATATTTGCAGCGGCACCGATATTTGCACCAATGCGACAGAGCAACTGAGTATGGAGACCTGTGGTCTCAACGCTGAAGGGTTTGTGAATCAAATTTGCACAGATGGTAGCTGGCTTGATGAGCCGGGTAGTTGCAGTGGCACGGATGTTTGCGTCAACGGTGTTGAGCAATGGAGTTCTCTGGCCTGTGGTTTGAACGACGAAGGCTTTTTGGGAGAGATTTGCGCGGACGGACAGTGGGTTGATGAAGTGGATTATTGCAGTGGTACCGATATTTGTGTGAACGGTGTGGAAGATCCCGCGAGTATTCTTTGCGGACTGAACGATGAAGGATTTCTGGACCAAATATGCACCGACGGTAACTGGGCCGAACTGCCGGAAACTTGTACGGGAACAGACGAGTGCGCCGAAGAAGACACTGAGCAGATTTACTCAACGAGGTCCGCTTTTGCTGCGGTCAAAGACGATGGCTCGGTTGTGACATGGGGAGAGGGCAGTCGGGGCGGTAACAGCAACAATGTTTCTCAATTGCTCACAGGTGGAGTTACGACGATAGCTTCTCACAGTTCAGCGTTTGCGGCACTCAAAGGAGATGGCTCAGTCGTTACCTGGGGAGATAGCACCAATGGTGGCAATAGCAGCTCAGTGGCAGGCTCAATATCCAGTGGCGTCACGGAACTCGCGTCTACAGATTTCGCCTTTGCGGCTTTGAAAGATGATGGTTCGGTTGTTTCATGGGGCTACAGTAGTTTTGGTGGTACAGCTTCCGGTGCGATTTCGAGTGGTGTCGTTAAACTTTTCTCCAATGATACCGCTTTTGCCGCACTTAAAGAAAATGGGTCTGTGGTCGTTTGGGGAGATGATGATGAAGGCGGTGCTCTTGGCTCAGCGGCAAGTTCATTAACTGCAGGGGTAATCACCATCGAGTCCACAAGCAGTGCTTTTGCCGCACTCAAAGACGATGGTTCGGTTGTGAGCTGGGGGTGGTCGCTATACGGAGGTGATAGTTCAGCTGTTGCCAGCGAGCTTACGGGCGGTGTCGTCGAACTCTTTTCAAGCTATGGAGCTTTTGCCGCGCTGAAAGATGATGGTTCGGTGGTGACCTGGGGCAACCAAGAGTTAGGCGGTGATATCGACGCTGAAATACATGGACTCATCGGTGGTTTCGACGTTAACGTGACGGCCGCTCCAGCTGGTTCCCTAGATAACGGCGTGGTCGATATATTCTCAACAAGTAGCGCTTTTGCTGCACTTAAAGAAGATGGCTCTGTGGTGACTTGGGGCGATTCTTATGATGGTGGTGATAGCGAGGATACGGATTGGCAGCAGATTGGGAGTTTGCTTACCAGCGGCGTGACCACAATTTATTCATCTTCGCGGGGTTTTGCTGCACTGAAGACAGATGGCTCAGTTGTGCCTTGGGGCTCAGGTGGTGCTGGTTCCATCTCGAATGTGGAGAGCTTGATAGCGAGCGGCGTGACCAAGGTATTTACAACTTGGCGAGCTTTTGCCGCGCTTAAAGAGGATGGCTCTTTGGTCACGTGGGGAAGGAGTAATTATGGCGGTGACAGCAGCGCTGTGGCAGCGTCTCTCACGAGCGGGGTATCAACGGTATTCTCAAATGGTTATGCTTTTGCCGCGGTCAAAGAGGACGGCTCGGTTGTGACTTGGGGTAACAACGACTACGGCGGTAACAGCAGCGCTGTGGCAAACCAGTTATGTGAGGAACCCGTGGGTAACGACTAACCCTAAAAGGTGCCACCTCAATAATCCCCGTTTATTTATCAGTTCGGACCCAAGCTCTCCCAGCCTGGGTAAACCTAGCCAGCGATTACCATCAAAAAACGATACCGATAAGACGCGATACTCGTTTGAACCGGCCGACGAACTTTTCCAGACTTGGCGCCCGTCGCCGAGGAGCTTCAACGCGTGGATGCACACCCATATGGGTTAAACCACCGGTACCACGTTCTGAGAAATAGCTTTTGACGCAACTTGAACAGGGAGCTGTTCAATTCGGGACATCTGCACCTTGGCATCGCCTAGGGCGCTGTTATCATGAGGCTTTATCTTGGCATGAACCATGCATTTATCTATGCCAAGGAGATTGAACATGAATATTATTAGCACGCCTCAACGTCCACAATCCTGGCCAGCTCAAGCAGTCACGGTCTCGACCACGGCCTCTCAGTCGGTCACACAGGCCAACCTCGACAGGCTCATCAGCCGTGCAAATCCTGTAAAGCATGTGGTCTCAAATTTAGAATCGCCTTTGCCACCACCGGTGCCACCTCGATTCGCACTCACACCAGAGCGCCAAGCGGGTGCCACTTCATTTGTGCAACAACTGGATGTTGTCGTTGGTGGGTTTGAATCCCAAGGCCAGCTCTCCCCGGACCGTATGATGACGGAGTTTTTGAAACTCAATCTTCTCGATCCCAATAATTCTATTGAAACTCATAACCTGCTTAGCGAAGCTATGAGTACACTCCGTCAAAAGTCGATAGACGAATCTCTTGCCGCAAGTGAGCGCGCCCAAGAGCTCAAACAAGAAGCTGAAAACTATGCAAGTGTTGCCGCTATTATTTCAGGAATCACCTCAGTACTGAGCCTCTGTGGTGGTTTTGCAGCAAGTCTCCAGGCGCTTATGACTATCCAGGCGGCGATGAGCGCAGGCGTCAATCAGGCGTTAACAGAATCCATTAAATCATCCGTCCTTCAGGGTATTGAAAAAGCCGTCAAAGACCTTGGCGAGAATGCGTGCGAAGAGGCCATGAGTAAAGCAGTTGAAGAAGCTGTGATGCAATCCGTAGGGGCAGCGGCTGAGGAAGCAGTAACCTCGGCTCTTGCAGATCTTCCCCCAGAACTAATCGTCGATGAACTTGGAAAAAAAGTGGTGTGCGACGCCATCAAAGCGATGGGCAAAGAAGCCCTTGAAAATATTACCAACCCTCTTATTAAAGAAGCTGCTAAACAAGGCATTGAAGCTGCAACCGATGATTTCGTATTCGAAATTATTATCGAAGCGGTCGCCAAAACCTCTATGGTTGAAAGTGGCCGAAAGGTTTTAGATGGTTCATGCGCCCTTAGGCAATCCAACTTATCTGCTCAATCACAAAATATGAGCGTGGTTAAAGACAAATTCCAAAACCAGGCCGATGCGGCGCAAGACTCAGTTGAAAATGAACAGGCTTTACTCCAAACCTTGGTTGAATCTCGGAACCAAGTTGTGAGCAGCGCTATGAAAATGTTGCAGGAACGAGAGAGTGTGAACAATAAACTCAACGGTCTTTGGGCCGCCTAATCGTCGCATTACCACCATGTGTTCAAGCGGTTCATGAAGCGGCGCAGGTCGCGCAAGTCAGCTTTAAAATCACAATCAAAGCAGCCAGTTTCTTTATCTCCCGCTGGTGAAGCGCTTCAAAAGGCTCTGCGTTGGCAGAAGCTGATTGAGCAGGAAAGTATCAGCCGAGCCGAGATATCCAGACGAGAAGGGCTCTCACGGGCCAGAGTGACCCATCTTATGGGCCTTTTTAAGCTGCGTGCGGGATTTACCAAGGATTGCTGACCTGTCGCTGGCACAACGGTTCGTTGAGGACGACCTCAAATGACTCGTCTACAAAGGTTGCAAAGCGGGCCTGAACCGGCCTACCTATTGTTGCGAATTCATACGTTTTCGTTTGGGAGGGAGACGATGCAGGATTACCTCACCACATTGTTGAAAACCGCTGAGCACCATCAGGGCGTGGTTCGGTCTCTTATAGCGGCCGCGCGGTCCCAGGCGGTGGTGGCATGACTGGCATCACCATGGCCAAGGGCGCTGTTGTGGCTGGCGCCAGCCCTGGAATGATAACCCTATTCTCGGCTGGTGCTGTCGCGTTGGCCCTGCTCGCGTCCTCTGAGGAGAGTCCATGAGCATCCAGGTTGCTGCCGTCTGCACCAGAACGGCGACTCTGGGGTCCCATCAACACCGTGTTGCTCGTTGCTGCCCTCTACGTGGTTACGCAGGCATGAACGCGCGGACGCCAGGTCTACGTGCACACGCACCTTGAACAGTTTTCAGATGCCAAGCTCGAAAACCATTCTAGCTCTCAGCCTTCGGTACAATCGCAATAAATGGGTCACTTCCTTAAAGAGTACTCAGGACAAATAGATTGCATTAAGCTTTACGGCAATCCTGCAACCCAAACTCCGCTCAGTTTAAAACGGGAGACCAGATAGCTCTAAAAAATCCAGAGTTGGTCACCAAATGCCTGCTTGATGGCCTTGGCCGTCCCGTCACCCGCTTTGCCCATGAGTCCACCGTAAGGAACATAGTCGGCTAATGGCCCCAATGCGGCTGCCGCGGTGTCTTTACCCGTCTTCAAAAATATCGCGAGAGAATTGGTATCCATAAAGCGATGCTGCCAAGGCGTAAACGACCGGTCGTGAAGGACTAGAAATCTCTGCCTTTTCTCAGCGTCTTGTCCATAACGAAAATTGCTGTTCACTTTAAGGCTGCATGTACCCGCTACCGTCTTTTCTACACACATTCGTAAAAAAGCATCTCTTAAGGTCCAGTGAATAAAGATTGGCACCTGGGACGGAATCGCGTCGGGCTCGCGAGGATTATGAAACATTGCACTTACTAGAATGTACCGTTCAGTCATATCTTCCCGGTTTTGCGACCAGCTGATTTCTTGGCTATCTCTCTCAAGATGACCCGGGACAACGGTAATAACATCCCCAAGCCTTACGAGGTGGTCAGGGTGCGGATTGGCTCGTTCATCAACCTTAGGGACTGCGAATGGGTCAGGCATCTGCATGACTGAGCAACCGCCAACAACGAGCGCGCTTATAAAAAGGACAGACATCATAAAAAACGAAAAAGAAGGCTTCTGCATCATCACTTCCCTTGTATGGAGCGTGCATTCCAAGTTCACGAAAGTGGTTTCTAGAAGGTGTTAAGGACTGATGCAACCCGCTTCGCTTCTATGCATATAGGTCCCAGCCGAGTGCTCGAAGGCGAGCCTTTGAAAGACGTGGCTTCAAGAATCAGCGTTCATGCAATTCATTGTTAAATATCAACCCCGAGAGCTCACTGAGGTAGTCCCCGTGGTCATTCTGGACCAAAACGATTCCCGAGGTAGAAACTCCATAGGGGAAGTCATAGGCGCAAAACCTGGAGCCTAGCGGATAAAGGGCGGTTGGTGAGAGTGTAGACAATACCCACCTAAGCAATCGCCTTATTCCAAGTTAAGATGGACCTCTCCGGAGCTTTCCAACCCGGAAGTATCAACCACCGTATATCTGAACTTATCGCGAATCGTCACGCCCCACTTCTTAATCAAGTACGATTGAATGTCACGCAGCTCGTCGCTGGTTAATGCTTGGTTGTAAATAAGAAGCTCCCCAAGGACGAAGTCACCAAAATAAGCGCCAGTATATCCCTGATTCGCATAGAGCAGGGCACCAATCCCCAACCCCGCACCACCACTTTCAAAAATGGTTTCCGGTGAAGACTCTTGCTCAGCCGTGTTGTACCAATAGCTGGAGGCTTTCTCTCCCAAGTCCAATACGGCAGAAGTCACACTCGTCACACCGTCGGGAGTATTAAGAGCTGCATGCCGACGCGAATCGAATCCATTTTTTCTCTGAACCCAAACAAGCCTGCCGCCCGCGCCCGAGATATGACGAAGCGCCGCAATGGAAGTAACTGTATCGTTGGAAGGCTCATTGAGATCCACACCGCGAATCTCTACGAAATCTTCCTGAAAATGGAGCGAACCAAGGTTATTCAGATGATTTGTGCCCTCTAGTTGCAAAGCTGGCCGGCGATTATCGTTGTAACAAAGAGCATCATTTTGATTGCCACTTCGGTCGAACACAGTGGTAATCTCAGCCCCATGGCTCAGGTCGGACCCTCGATTGCCCGCAGTATCTTCTAGGTTCTCAAGTTCCGAAATGTCCACCCAAACCTGCAGGCTGGGCACCGGACACGGCTGACCGCACGCATCAATAAGCTGGGCGCCATCACAACCAAGCGCCACGCGACATTCCCCCGCCACACAAACTTCGCTTTGAGCGCAGGCTGTTGAATCAGAACAACTCACCGTCGAAGTATCCCAATAAGACACACAGCTCGCACAATCCGCTGGGTCCAACTGGGTGCCGGGCTCACAGCTGACCACCGTAACCGGACTCAAAAACCCACTGGGCGGCGTATACACCAGCTGGTCCCGAGCGTCGGGACCGGTCGTTTCTTCTAAAGCAACCATCCCACCCAACTCGGAAGTCGCATCCAAGCCCGAAATGGCAATATCATCACCATTAGCATCGTAGTCATTGGCCAAGATATCGATGGCTGTGCCGTCGCTGGATCCGTCGACGACTATGCCATCGTCCAATTGTGCATAAGGCGGAACCGGAAAATCTTCATACGAGCCAAGCGACTCTTTAAACCGAAGCGGACTTCCATCTGGCGTATCCCGGCAGGCCATAATGGCCTCCACCTCATATTTGGAGAACCTAGATAAACTATTCCCAGACATAATCGTCGCGCCTTCCGGAGCACCTCCCTCATAATGACTCGAGCCTTGATTGTGCCCGTATTCATGGCGCCACACTCCATAAAAGCTACCATCATCGGCAATTCCCGATTTCGCCACCGCATACCGATTTACATAGGAGAGGGCGTTGTCACCACCGAGGAAACAGACATAAGCCAGGCCTGAGCCATTTTCGTTAACGACCGAAACAATATTATTGGGATAAACGCCCGGGAAATATGACTCAAATTGAGAACGGCCCTGGTCCCAATCGGTCATCTCATCATTGCGCACAATCACATGACTGACGCGAGCCTCCAAAAGAACATCGCGAATATAGTTTCCATTCATCCGCGCAATGGTATCTTCAATTTTACGAATGACTGTACCCATATCGTAATTAAAGCGGTCCATGTAATCCTTCGTGATAATCACGGCCAAATCTGAACGATAAACGTCACTGTAGAGCGCCTGTTCGCCAGAGTTAGATGCCGTGAAAGAGGCCTCTGGCAAGGGTGCACCTGAACGAGCGTATGGAGCACCGCCAATAACATTGTATGTTATTTCCGGGTCACTCGGCCCAAACTCCTCTTGAGGAACGAATTCCCAATCCTCATAGGGGTTGCCCTTGATCACCTGATATCGCAATGCCCCACTTGGAAGCAGTGTGGCACCAACCCAAGCATCAGGTTCTTCCTCACAATAACCGCGGTATGTTGGAATCGAGTTGCTGGCCGTATAGTCGGAAACGGAACCATTTGCGTTGACAATTTTGACAGGCATGCCCGATGCCGCGCGCACAGAGTATTGCGAAAGCACAAACGTGCGTGTCGCCCCTTCTTTATCCACGGTTATCCGCATGGATTCCGGAGCATCAAAAGGGTCTGGAACATCACAGAGTTGACCGGTCCAACCTGACTCACAAAGACAAACGCCCTCGCCATCGCACGAACCATATATACAACTGCAGGCCGAACACTCACGGTCGGAAGTGGCCGTGGGGGCAACAGTTTCGTATTCGTCAGAGGTACATACGGTTAACGGTGTGCATTCACGGTCGCTGGTTAAAGTTGGGGCTACGACTTCATACTCAGTATCCATACACTCGCTAAGAGCTGCGCATTCGCGGTCACTGGTCGAGCTGGCCGCCACACTTTCATATTCACCGTCTGTACATTCGGTAAGCGAGGCACATTCACGGTCGCTGGTTAAAGTTGCAGCTACGGCTTCATACTCCGCGTCCGTGCACTCGCTAAGAGCTGCGCACTCGCGGTCACTGGTCGAGCTGGCCGCTGCACTTTCATATTCCCCAGCCAAACACTCCGTCAGGTTGGAACACTCACGGTCGGTTGTATCGGTGGCCGCAAGCGATTCAAATTCACTGTCTTTGCAAGGCGTGGTCTCTTTGCAAAGATTTTGCGTTGCATCCAAATAAGAACCCGCTTCACACGCACAGTTGACTCCGGGCGTACAATCTGTGGCTGGAACTTGTGTTTCCTTGCAAGAAGTCAAAAACATAAGGCAGAAACAAAATAGACCTAAGAGAGAGGATTTCATGGATGTACCCTGGTCATTAAGAGGTTAAAATACGCACTCTTCTGGTTCATATCTCACAAAAAAAGAGGACAGAGATATTCAATATCGCAAGATAGGTGGCACCCTCAAGAGCAGGCTGGTTAACACCCAACCTCCACTTAGGCTCCCTCAATCCCAAAAGCAAAAAAGCCCGGTCCAAATGAGTGCAGTACCGCTTTGGCGGTGGATACCTTTGAGTGCAAGCGGTTGGTGAAGCGGCGCAGGCCGCGCAAGTCGGTTTCAAATTCACAATCAAAGCAGAAGGTTAGGTTATCTCCCGCCGGAGAAGCTCTTCAAAAGGCTCTGGATTGGCAGAAGCTGATTGAGCAGGAAAGTATCAGCCGAGCCGAGATATCCAGAAGAGAAGGGCTGTCACGCGCCAGAGCCACCCAGCTTATGGGCTTGCTGAAGCTGCCAGGGAAGGTTCAGCAGGGATTGTTAGCCGGTGCGCTTGAGTATGCGGGTTGGACGGTGAGGCGGGGGTTGGGGGAGGTGTCTAAGCAAGCATCTGGCTCTTAATAAAGCTTGGCACCCCAAGCAGTTTTGACCCAAGTCGGCGTCGGAAATCCT
>JABJBS010000215.1 GCA_018668695.1 Deltaproteobacteria bacterium | reverse complement strand
TGCAGGGCCGAAGGGTAAATCTTCGTGCAAGATATACGGAGCAAATGTAGCAGGATCAATGCGGTCCAAATAGGACTGCATCATGGCCGAGACTTTCTGCTGGTCCAGTGGATCAGGAACTGCCATCTCAAGCATAAACAAAAGTGCTTCAAACGGGTTCGCTCTAAACATGATGTGGGAGAAAGATGCCGCACCAACATGCAAAACAACATTATCAATCTTTGGATTCAAAGCTGAATACACGCCGCCGAAAATCGCTCCCATACTGATGCCTAAAAAATGTAGGTTATCATCGTTGTATAAAAGCTGACCACCTTCTGGATGCTTGAACGCGTCGGCTTGAGCCAAATCACCGGACAGCGCTTCTGTAAGTGCGAGCCAGTTGATCATCGTCTGAGGCATTCTATCCGTCACTTCCATGAGCGACTCTAGATTCTTACTCATGCCTGCGGCCATCAGACCGATATCGGATCTACACATTCCCCACCAATCGATGGAGAAAACAACGCTCTCAGTAACATTCGCAATATTGCTTACCGCGCCGCCAATGCCCTCGGCGCGTTCACCAAAAAAGCCGTGTCCAAACTGCAAGACATCACCAGGCACACCCGACTCACCCACACTGCGAGGAATCCGCGCGAAGAATGGAAAGCTGATTTCGCCGTCGATTTTAACTCGGCCATTTTCGTCACGCAGTAAAAGCGCTCCCGCCTCAGCAGACTCAATCACCGCCGGGGCAGTAATAACACCAGCGATAGTTCTCCAGGCGTTACCTGAATCATGGTCTTCGAATGTTAGGCTCTCAATACGTGGTGGATTCGTTTTCATCGCCTCGAGAGCGAGTTCCCGGGCGCGTAATACATCATCCATAACGTGGGCAGTTGTCGCTGTGGTAAAATCCCAAGCAAGTTGGATATCTTCCCGGTTCACACCGGCCGCTTCAACCATTGGAAAAATTGTAGACTCGTATCGATCCATGAGTGGAACCAAAGTGTCATCCCACTTTGCAACATCATCACGCAGTCTTCTAAAGCCTTCCGGCGCCTCAATAAGGTCACCAAGCGTATCTTTAATGCCATGAATGGCCACAATGTAAGTCGTTTGCTCTTCAAGCCCGACGATAGGACGAATCACGAAAGCCTGACGCTGAGGTTCTTGCGAGCGCGGGTCCAAGTCTACGAAGTGAGCAACCAGTTCACCGGTTTCGGCGTTAATAATAAGGGTACGGTTACCGGGCTGGATTGAGGCTTCAGGGTCATCAAAAATTCCGACCAAGCCCTCGGGAGAAATCGTAGAGTCGAGCATCGTTACGATAGGCGGCGTTTTGGAGAAGCCATCAACCGCATGATCGACGTTCGCTGAATCGCCGCTTGTATTGTAAATCGCGGCGGCAGGGGGAATCTCAAGGCGTTGACCCGAAGGCATCGCGTCATCTTTCACCAGGAATACATCCGAAGGGTATGGCAAGAAGCAATCAGCACCTGCAAGCAGTGGATTGCAGCCCTCTTCTAAGATCATGGGTTCGTGCGGAGCACTTTGACATGCCTGCAACAACCAACCGGTTAATAAAATTGCGAGCACCCTAGAATGGTTGCGACGTATCCCCATGCTAATTCCCCATGATTTTCTGGCGTATGGCCATGTAGATGCAGGTAGGTAGATGTCTCCTAACTGCTGACAGCATCAGACCGCTCAAAACGGCATCCGTCAAGAGAGATTCCGGTAGGTAAAAAATAAAATGAACGGGGAATCAGCTTAAAAATTAGCCTTCCAGGGACTTTTTGAGCAATTGGTTAACCAATTGTGGATTCGCACGGCCTCCGGTCTCTTTGATGACCTGTCCGACGAAGAAACCCATCCGATTGGTCTTACCACCTCGGTACTGCGCCACTGCTTCCTCGTTGGCCGCCAGAATACGATCAACGACGGGCTGTACATCCGCAGGATCTGTGAGCTGCTTTAAGCCTTTATCGGCAACGATTTGCTCAGGTGAGCCACCCTCGTTGGTCATGCTGGCGAAAACCGTTTTAGCAATCTTCCCAGAGATATCACCGGCATCGATTAGTTTAACCAATTCTGCAACTTCAGCAGCACCAAACAAGAGTTCACTCAAAGAACCATCTTTGAGTTCCCGCATCACATCGTTGATGATCCAATTCGCAATGGCCCGGCCATTGTCGTGATGCTTCATCGCATCTTCGAAAAACTCTCTGAGTTCACAATGGCCCGCAAAAGTTTCGGCATCTGCATCGCTGATTCCATAAGCCTCCACCAACCGTTTGATCAGAGCTTCGTCTTCTGGAGAGCGAAGTTTCTCAACGGGTGCCTTCGCTTGCTCTTTAGGTTTACTCTTTTTCTGAGCCTTCTGAGCTTTCGCTTCAGGCACCTTCTGCGCCGGCGTATCCTGCTTACGTGCCCATGAATCTTTCAAAGCAACTGTTCGGTTAAAAATGAGTTTTTCATCGCTTGAATCTAAGTCACGATAGAAATAGCCCTGGCGCTCAAACTGGAACCGGTCACCTGAGGCAGTATTTTTAACACTCGGCTCAACAAAACCTTTTTGAACAGAAAGTGAGTTGGCGTTCATCGTGTCTTTAAAATCACCATCGTAAGCATCGGGCTGCTCGATACTGAAGAGTCTGTCGTAGAGACGAACCTCAGCCTCAATGGCTTCCGTAGCAGAAACCCAATGAATGGCGCCCCGAACTTTTCTACCTTCTGGATTTTTGCCCAGAGTATCAGGGTCGTAACTGCATCGAATCTCAACAACTTCACCAGCATCGTTCTTAATGACTTCGTTACAACGAATCACATAGCTATAGCGCAGCCGTACCTCGTTGCCCGGAGATAACCGATAAAACTTCTTCGGAGGATTCTCCATGAAGTCATCACGCTCGATAAATACTTCCCGCGTAAGTGGCACCTCACGTGTTCCCTCTTTGGGAATATCGTGTGGCCAGTACGGCGCCTCAAGCATTTCAACTTTGTCTTCAGGATAATTTTCAATCACAACTTTAATGGGATCCAGCACGCACATAACTCTGGGTGAACGGTGGTTTAAGTCGTCACGAATGCTGTATTCAAGCTGGGCTACATCAACCAAACTATTGGCCTTCGCTACACCGATTCGTTCGCAAAAGTCTTGAAGCGCTTCAGCGGTATAACCTCTACGACGCATGCCTGCGATGGTCGGCATCCGAGGGTCATCCCATCCCGATACGAGATTATCCTGAACCAACTCGAGAAGTTTGCGCTTGCTCATCACAGTGTATGTCAAACTAAGGCGAGCAAATTCAGTTTGCTCGGGCCTTGGCTGCGGAGCAGATACCTCGTTGAGGAACCAATTGTAGAGATCACGATTGTTTTCAAATTCAAGGGTGCAAATAGAATGCGTGATGCCCTCAATAGAGTCAGAGAGGCAATGGGCATAATCGTACATGGGATAGATGCACCATTTGTCGCCCGTGCGATGATGGTGATCATGTCGAATACGATAAAGCAGCGGGTCGCGTAATTTCATATTCGCTGCCGCCATATCACCTTTGGCTCGTAGAACGTGCTCGCCATCTTTGAACTCGCCTGCACGCATTCGCTCAAAAAGCGAAAGGTTCTCTTCGGCACTTCGGCTTCGATAGGGACTATGCTTCCCATCTTCTTTGACAGTCCCGCGGTATTCGCGAATCTCATCTTCCTTCAAACTGCAGACATAAGCCTTACCGTCTTTGATCAGCTGAAGAGCGTAGTCATACATTTTCTCGAAATAGTCTGAGGCAAAGAAGAGGTTCTCACCCCAATCGAAGCCTAACCAACGAACATCTGCCTGAATTGAATCAACGTACTCCGTGTCTTCTTTCACGGGGTTCGTGTCGTCGAAACGCAGATGGCAATGGCCATTGTATTTTTGAGCCAAGCCAAAGTTCAAACAAATCGATTTTGCATGACCAATATGAAGATAACCGTTGGGCTCGGGTGGAAATCGCGTCGTGACCTTGCCGTTGTATTTAGCAGTTTCCAGATCGCGCTCAATCATCGCACGTATAAAATTGCGTCCTTGAGTGACCTGGCTCTCGTCAGTTTCAGATTTGTTATCAGGCGTATTTTCCACAGTAGAACCTCTTCATATTGCGCCAACATTCGCGCAGGAATGCCTACCACCTGCCTATGGCTTCATCAACAACCAAATCTTAGATTTTAAGCTAAACAAGGTGTAGCCGGGCCACTTAGACGAGTGCCCACACCTGCTTTGGGCAGAGGCCCTGAGATCGCTAGATTTTCAGCATTTCTTCAGACGTGGCAAGCTTTATCCTGGAGCGGCCTTGTTCTTGGCCCTCTCTTAGCTCGTGTTGATTGATACGCTCCCACCTAGCAAAGTCTACGAAATCGACATTACGATTTTTAAGAAGCTCCACAACCGCTTCCGGACCTCGATTCGAACACGGCGCGGCTCTAACCGCATCCTCTAGCATCAACTTTACCGTTTCTTGCGCGTCAGGCTTATTGGTCCCGATAACTCCAGATGGTCCCCGTTTAATCCAGCCCGCCACATAGAGACCTGGTATCGGTGTGCCGCAGGGCTTATCGACCACTCGGCCGTTTACATTGGCCACCACTCCCCGGTCCTCATCAAAAGGTAAGCCTGCAAGCGGAGTGCCTCTGTAGCCCACTGAACGTAAGACAAGGCCACACGGGATATCATTGAACGTGTCAGTTGCAATGGATTGCACATAGCCGCCCTCCTGCTCTTCCAGACGATTGGCAACAACACGCATCCCTTCCACACGCCCTTCCCCGCTTATTTCCACTGGGGAAGTTTTGAAGAGGAAGTGTACCCTCTTTCCATTCGCTGCATGCTGGACCTTGCTAAACTTCTCGAGCACTTCAAAATTGCGCTGAGCGGCTTTATTGCGCTCAAGCTCACTAGCACTCCCAGGGTCCAGCTCTAGGTCCTCAGTTCGAACCGATGTGGTCGCTGCCTCAAAATCTCCAAATTCCTTAATCTCGTGTAGAGTAAACTTCACCTGGGCCGGCCCACGACGGGCAATAATATAAATATCTTCAACTTTAGATTCACGAAGTTGGTCCAGCGCATGACAGGCAATATCTGTGGGGCGAAGCTCGTCGGGTGTTTTGGCTAAAATACGGGCCACATCTAATGCCACATTACGAACTCCCACTACCACGACAGCCTTATGACTTAGGTCCACCTTCCAATCACGGTAGTCCGGGTGACCATTATACCAAGCCACAAACTCCCGCGCAGACACACTGCCCTCAAGTTCTTCACCGGGTACATTCAACATTCTATCGCCCTGAGTTCCCACCGAGAAAACTATCTGGTCATAATGTGATGAAAGGTCTTCGAGAGTAAGGTCAGTCCCATATTGAACATTCCCAAAATAACGGAATTTTTCATTTGACGCGATTTTGTCATAAACGCGCGTCACTGACTTAATCCTAGCATGGTCCGGTGCAACCCCATAACGCACCAATCCGAACGGGGACGGCAATCGCTCAAACATATCGACATGCACATTGATATCTTTTTGTTTAAACCATGCAGCTGCCGCATAAAAACCCGCGGGACCAGCTCCGATAATCGCAACCCGCAAACCACCCGAAAACCGAGACGCAATGTCTTCTTGTTGTGACATAGTAAACCCCTATCTCCCCATTAGACCTAACCGCCACAGTCATCTCCGGGAGACACCTTTCAGTATAGGCAAAGGCTTCTTGGTGCTCAAACCTGCAGTGATCTCAGCTATCTTTTAATGTCATCAAAAGGTGGGAAAAACCGGATAGAGATCGTCTTCAACACAGGCCTTAACTCGGGGGCAGGTCTCCAGGAATTGTGAAAATAAAGCGGCTTCCCTTGCCCAGTTCACTTTCCACCCAAATCTGTCCGTCGTGTAAGCGTAATAGCTCTCGGCTCACAGCAAGGCCCAAGCCTGCACCGCCGAAAGTACGAGTATGAGAACTGTTAACCTGAGAGAAGCTTTCAAAAATCATGTCGTGATCCACGGAGGCGATACCAATGCCTGTGTCTCGGATCTCACACCGGATAACCGGCCTTCCTTCCTCAACCATCTGACCCCATATAATATCGACCCGGCCACCTTCCGGCGTAAATTTGAGGCCGTTCTCCAAGATATTCGTTACGACTTTCGCGAGCTTTTCCCGGTCTGCGCAAAACTCTCCACTCCAATCCACCGCATTATGCGAGACGGAGATGCCCTTTTCGTGGGCACGCCTATTTGAATGGTCGAGGATATCCGTCATGAAGCCCGTGAGCTTAAACTTCGAGCAATTCAGTTGGACTGAATCGTCTCCTGAGTCGGAGAAATTAAGCACATCGTCAATGAGGTGTAGAAGCTGCGCAGCCTGTGTTTCAAGGCGCTGAAGGAAGTGTTGGTGTTCAGCATGCTCTCCTGAACAGATTACCCGGCTCGTAAAGGCCAGTCCTCCGTAGCTGCAATCGGGGCAAGTGAGAGTTTCACCTGAGTCGCCTTGACGGTCGCCTTCAAACATCGAACCACACGCCGAACAATGCCAAACAGGCACATCTTCATAGTCGCGCAGTAAGGCACTCGGAATATTACACAGAGCATTGAGAGGCGTTCGCAATTCATGGGAGATATTGGCCAAAAACTCACCTTTGATTCGGTTAGACTCTTCGGCATGCTGCAGCGCTTCCATCTGAGAACGAAGCGCTTCTTTTTCTACCCTCTTCTTCTCTTCCTTCATTGTGCGGATACGGGCCGCCAGTGAGAACGAAAGCAACAAGACGCCAAGCGCGATGCCTATTTGCAGACCGTAGGTTGTTAGGAAGGAAACCGGCAAGACTCCAAAGTTCCGTAAAATAAGAACCACGGCACCAGAGAGAAAAGTACCCCAGGCGATTAAAAAGAATTTGGCCGGTTGATAACCTTGCCGCATAACGTGGGCTGTTGTCACCAGTA
Organism: Deltaproteobacteria bacterium; assembly: GCA_018668695.1. Taxonomy (NCBI): domain Bacteria; kingdom Pseudomonadati; phylum Myxococcota; class Myxococcia; species Deltaproteobacteria bacterium. The sequence continues at coordinate 40,694 of JABJBS010000215.1, read as the reverse complement.
AACCCGCGGCGCCCACGCCACCTAGGCCCAAACAATAAATTGCCGCAAATTTATGGGGAACGAAAAGCGGTATCACTAAACCGGGCACTGAAAGATACGCGCATCCGCGGAGAAATTTTCCCATGCGCGGCGCAAAATGGTCCGCGTTAAGAAAATTCACGACAAACCGGACGCTAACCACGACTGCCAATGACGTCAGAATAGGAACACTGCGCATCGACCACCAGGGTGATTCCGGCCACAGGTATTCAAAAGAAAACTTGTTTACATCAAGCTGGATAAGGGCAATAGACCCAATGAACAACACGTAATCAAGATAGGATGTTTCGCGAACGCCAAAGTAGATGAATAAATTGTAGAGCAGCATCACGAGCAGGATTCCGTAGAACATCCCAAAAACGAATTGCTCGTCATGGTCGTTTACCAAGAACGACTCTCGCTCCCAAAAAACCAACGGGAACTGTAATGCATTGCCGCTCTCTATTCGAATAAAGAGCTGAACCTTTTCCCCCGCCAGAACATCAACCGGGAAAACGATATTTCTGTGACGAAAGCGCCGCTGTGAATACGCAGTTCCTAGCCCTGCTGTCTGACGGTCGAGTTCAACACCGTCCATCGAAGCTAAAACGATGGTAAGTTCATCAACATGGGGCCACTTATTTTCTAAAAGCCATCTCTTGCCTTGGCCGACCTCGGCAAAATCGAGAACAAGTCGCCCCCAAAAGATGGACGTGGAGTAACCAAAATTGGGAACCTCTGAATCAGCTTTTTTCCATGTATAGACATCACCCCCAGAGCTTACCTCTGTGATTTGACCGGAAATAATTTGTTCTATGCTTAGGGTTCCATCTGGATCTTCGAGGAACTCAACTTGATGACCAATCGCTGAAGACCCATTTGGGGATACACTGAGAGTGTCAGCGAAACACCAAACTGGAGAACACCAAAGCCCTATTATGAGCATAAGGCATAAACAACTGTATCTCTTCATCTACGCCTTCCCCGGCACTTCCACTGTGATATCCTTAAATATGGTACTCCTCCGGGCAGGCCCGCACAAACCGCCAAATCAGTTTCCGGAAGAAACTGAGACACACTGCTTTAAAGGCCTGGCACAATAATCGCCGATAGTCAGGGCGACACATGCGTAAGAACTGTCATCGGCAGAATTAAAGGGTTGGCAGTCTGCCTCCACACTGCATGGCGCGTAATTGCCGCCCGCGTCCAATGCTACGTCGAGATACAAAACGATGTCGTCTGGGCGCTCGCAAACGGCTCCTGCACCGCAGTCGAGTTCAGTACCATCGGGCCTCTCACAAAATTGGAAACACAGTCCGGTTCCGCCGCCGGCATCAACGCAGAGAGCGAAAGCTGGATCGACCCCGTCAGCCAAAGGCGTTGGCTCAGCACAATATGAATGCCCATCTTCAAGGCTGCAATGATTAGCGGAATCGGCCAAACAACCTGTCCAGTCTGCCGGGTTCGACGAAAGACAGGGAGGTACCACGTCACCACAAAGCCCGTTGGGTTTGAAGCACTTATTCGCTCCGCTTGCCAATTCGGTACATTCATACCCAAGCTCACATCCAGTGTTGTCCTCACAATCGGGGCTACCGGTCTGGATGCTTCCAAAGCCCAGTGGATCCGCTAAGCAAGCTTCTGAGGCACTGCAATCAGACCCGTCACCACCGAGATCGCAGGGCACCTTGCACCGATAGGCACTGGCCACTTGAGCATCGTAATCATAAGCTGTGGGCAGACATTCAACGGCCTCTTCAAGGCACGAACGGCCATTTTCGTAGCAAGTGTCGTCGCGAGACACAGTGCGTTGAAGACAATAATTGTTGTCTACAAATTCGACACATTCGAACCCGTCTGCGCATGTTGTGACATCAGCAGCAGCGTCACAGCTACTCACGCAATAGGAGTCGGCCCCAAAGCCTATGCACTCAAGGCTATCATCACAAGTTCCCATGGTTGGTTCACCGCAGGCTCCTCCCAAAGAGATAGTCCCATAACAACCAGCCATATCGAATCCCGTACAATCGCTTGCACACCTTAGTGGTCCTAATGATGGCAATCCCAACGATTCACAGGTGGTTTCTCCCAACGTATCGACGTCACAAACTTCGTCACCCTGTAAAACACCATCGCCGCAAACAGGGACCACATCGTAAAAACACGAGCTTAAATCTAGCCGGCAGTCTTCGGCGCAGCCGAGCGTTCCCGTTGCTCCTCCGAGTAAACTGCAATCCCGACTTTGCCAATCTGTTGTAAATTCATCTCCATCGCAAAACTCGCCCCCTTCCACCGTTCCATTGCCGCAAGTGCAATCTGGGTCAGGTGTTCCAAGTGACCGACAAGTCCAAAGGCCAAGTGCTCCGTCGTAGTAATCCATGCAGATTCCATCGGCGGCGCTGCACAGATTACACTCTGTATCCGCGCTCCCGCCGAAGACATCACAACGGTCACAAGCGTCGTTGTCGTAAAAGCCAAAAGCCTCGCATAAATCTTCCCCGCATCCAGTTAAATCAAGAGTACAGTCATCGGTGCATCCTAGCGCTCCTGAGCCGAGGTTCTGCCCGAAGAAGTTATTACAGCTCCGCAGCGTTCCATCTGAGTTTAATCCAAGTAGTGTACCATCACAGGCTTCGTACCCTGTGATCTCACCATCACCGCAGATCTCTTCTACCGCCGGCGGCTCGGTCCAGCATTGTGTTTCATCAAAGGCGCTACAATCATCGGCGCAGGCCAAGCTGCCTGAAAGATAACCAAGGCTTGCACAGCTTTGTCCCGTTAAGAGCGGCCCATCGCAGACCTCACCATCATCAATAACGCTGTTGCCACAAGCGCTCTCAGCTTCGCAGGCATCCAATACATAGGCCATGCAGTCGGGTTGGCAGCCCAAGACACCACCGAGGTAACCAACCGTTTCACAGGTGACTCCCCCAAAATCATCGCCGTCGCAGAGTTCACCTTCATCGAGCACGCCGTCCCCGCAGCTACCAGAAAGCTCTGAGCAGCCTGAGGTGTCGAAACCGGAGCAATCGTTAAGGCAGAGCAGCGCCCCACTCTCGAATCCGAGTGTCTCACAGCCAGCCCCGTCCAAATCTAAACCATCGCATGTCTCACCGGCCTGAATGATATCGTCGCCGCAAATTGCCACAGATGAAGGATCTGCAGGATCGCTGGTGGAACTTGAATCGGAAGCATCCGATGGTTCTGGGGTGTCCGATGGGTCTGAGGTATCGCTCGGATCAGCGGAGTCGGCCTCGCACCCTGTTGTATCCACGATGGTACAGCTTTGATTACAGCTTAACTCACCCCCCGTAAAACCCATGTCCTGACAGGACGCGGAGCCCGACGGAAACGCTAAGCCATCACACAGTTCACCGGTTTCAATGATTCCGTTACCACAAACATTTTTAACCGAGCCGGCCTCAGTACTTTCACCACAGCCAGCCAATGGGCCTAAGATAAGGACGGCCGTCAAAAAAGAAGACCATGGGTTTGAATGACATTTCGCCTTCATCGAGACTCTCCCGCTTAGATTGCCCCATCATGAGGGGACGGTAGTGTACCCTCTGATCAAAGCGTAATCAGGCGTCTGTCGAAAGAGATTTATGGGTGGAATCTAAGGGAAGGATCATTAACAAGCTGAAAATAAAGATACACGGGTGCCCATGCAGGAGAACCTACAGGGGCAACTCAGCGGCTTGTTGGGAAATGTATAGGCGAGACAAAGAGGCAAAACCGATTCGTTGAATCGATTACTTCTTCATCTTAGCGCCGCCCTGGCGTACCTTAAAACGTGGATTGCTCTTGCAAATCACGTAGATACGTCCACGACGCTTAACAACTTTGCAGTCTTTGCTGCGATTTTTCAGACTGCCAATCGAACTTACTACTTTCATTGTAGCTCTCCTCTGTGCCTTGCAGCCCGTAAAGATGTGTGGCCGCTAGGTTTTTAAGAATCGGCTGGATATATTTTGAAGGCCCTCTTGTCAATAGCTCTCTTGACGGTTCGGGTCAGTTCCCACTTAGGCTGAGATCACTTCGACCTCGGGAGCAGCCGATTGGCTCAATCACCAAAATCAGTGATTACAGTGATTTAGAGCAGCTCTCTTGCAATTCAACCCGGCAGCCTATACCTGCCCACAGGTAAATCCAGGGTATAAGTCGCTCGTAGTAACCTCAACACGGGACATGCGCTTCTACCCAGCAACTGGCATATGCAAGAGCATTAACGCCTTTGGAGACAGCATGGAACAGCTCATTCATTTGATTCCGGGCGCGCTCCCCTACCCAAATATCGATCCCATTGCGGTCCAATTCGGTCCGCTGGCCATCCGCTGGTACTCCCTCGCCTATATTATTGGCTTGGTCGGCGGCATGGGACTTCTTTCCAAAATCGCCAAACGTGAAGACTCGGTCATTACCGAAGAGCAGGCCTGGGACTTTCTCTCATGGGCATGTATGGGCGTGATTCTCGGCGGCCGTGTGGGATACTGCTTATTCTACAAACCCGAATATTACCTCTTTAACCCACTCGAAATACTCGCAGTCTGGAAAGGTGGAATGTCCTTTCATGGCGGGGTCATAGGCTCCACCCTAGTCATCTATCTCTATGCGCGCCACGTGAAAGTACCGTTTCTTGCTCTTGCAGATATGGTCTCAAGTATCTGCTGTATCGGGCTTTTTCTGGGTAGAGTCGCAAACTTCGTCAACGGAGAACTCTACGGCCGTGTCACCGATGTAGCCTGGGCATTTGTATTTCCTCACGGCGGTCCATTACCTCGCCACCCAAGCCAACTTTATGAAGGTATTTTAGAGGGCGTCATTCTCTTTGCCATCTTGAACCTGATGCGATTTACACCTGCAGGGCTGCGACGCCACGGCCGGATGGCCGGAACATTTATGGTGGGTTATGCCCTCTCGCGCTTTATTGTTGAGTTCTTCCGAGAGCCCGACGCCCACTTAGGTATCCTGCAAACGGGTACGACGATGGGGCAGAACCTGTCCATTCCAATGGTCTTTCTTGGAATTTACTGGATAGTTCGGGCTTATCGGCGTCCTTTGGCTGATTTACCGGTCCGCGAAGTGCCCAAAGCGACCCCAAACCCCTCTAAAAAGAGCGGGAAAAAGAAAAAACGAAAAAAACGCTAAGTACCCGACCTTAAAAAAATATTTGGTCAAACTTTCAATAGACTTGCTTGAGCGATAAGGTTTACCAAATCAAGACGTTCACACGAGCGACTGCAGGGGAAATCGTATATAACTCATGGTCGACACCGGATCACACATCTATTCGCGCACGCTCGAGCCTGGAGACATCATCTTTCGTGAGGGAGATGCTGGGGATTCAGCCTACATTGTAGAAAGTGGGGCTGTTGAAATCTCTATGATTCAAAACGGTCAGCGTACAGTATTAACTCGAATTGGTGAAGGCGGTCTCTTTGGTGAGATGGCTGTCATTGATGATCAGCCAAGAACAGCCACCGTCGTGGCCCTTGAGAAAACCAATCTTGTTTCAATCTCAAGAAAACAGATCAACGAGCACCTCAACCAGGGTGACTCTGTTGTAAATCTCCTGCTCAAGGTTATCCTCACCCGTTACCGAGCCAATCTCGAAAGAACCAGCCAACCCGGAAAAGTCATTGCGCCTGCTATGCAGCCCGATTTAAACCAAAGTGGTGTTCAACTTGAATCTGCCATGAGTAAGCCCGCTGAGGCGGCAATCGAGGCGATTCGCCTGGAGGCAGATCTTAAAAACGGTATCGATAGGGGGGAGTTTGTTTGCTTCTACCAGCCCATCGTTGACCTAGAAACACGAACGACCGCCGGCTTTGAGGCACTTGTACGCTGGGAGCACCCAAAACGCGGCCTGCTCGCGCCTTTTCACTTCATCGATCTTGCCGAAAAGACTGGGCTGATTATCCCACTGGGAGACTATGTCCTCGAGCGTGCCTGCAAAGACCTGCCGGAGTTGGAAAAAGCGTGCAATCTAGGGAATACCAATGGGCGTACCGTTCGTCCCTTCGTGAGCGTCAATGTTTCCGGAAGACAACTCGGCGTTCCCGGCTACATCGATACCATTCGCCAAACGCTTCAAAGTACTCAAGCACCGCCCCACCAGATTAAGCTCGAAATCACTGAGAGCCTTTTCATGGACAGTCCGGAAGTGGCCGTGGAGTGGATTGCCCATTGTAAAGAAATGGGTATCACCATCGCCTTGGATGATTTTGGTACCGGCTTTTCCTCGCTTGGTTATCTCTACCAATTTGCAATCGACAATCTGAAAATCGACAGATGCTTCGTCACCGCCATGAGCGAAAATGAACGAGCCATGAAAGTTGTTCGAGCCATTACCGGCTTGGCGCGTGGTCTTCATTTGAGCGTGGTTGCTGAAGGTATTGAAACTCCGGAGCAAATGGAAAGCCTTGATGCTCTCGATTGCCAATATGGGCAGGGCTATCTCTTCAGTAAGCCGGTCAACTTGAATGATATCTGTGAGCTGGTCGCCAGCAGTCCTGACTGGACCTACGGACAGAAGTAATTAAGGTCTTAGCGCCTTAAAACTCCTTAAAAAGTTTCCACCTAAAATTCGCTGAATGCGCTCTTCAGACCAGTTGCGTTCCAACATCTGCGCAACCAAAACTGGGTAATGCGGATCTGATAACCCTTCCGGGGGTGAAATCATGCCATCATAGTCTGTCCCAATGGATACAAACTCATCTCCCACGACGTGGATAATATGTGCCATATGCTCGAGAATCATATTCCCATCCATGGGCCCATTCGCGCGCTTGAGAAAATTCGGTTCGAAGATAACGCCAACCGTACCGCCACTGTCTGCAATAACCTTAATCTGCTCATCCGTTAAGTTACGCCAGTGGTCACGAACGCCATCAACCCCAGTATGGGTAACAATGAGAGGCTGAGATGCATCATGACATTCAACAGCATCCCAAAAGCCTGCTTCGTTGATGTGGGCTAGATCCACAAAAATACGATGAGCATTCAAGTCACGTACAAAATCGCGCCCTGCTCCGCTTAGGCCCTCGCTCCCGCGCAGGCCCTTCAATGGGCTCGATGTAATCCCATAAAGAGAATTCGTAAGATGAACCAACGTAACCCGTGTAATGCAGTTACCAGGAATATCAGCGCAGCCACCAGGAGCTCCGGCCAATGAGTTACCACCTTGAATTGCTGGTAAACAAATGTGCTCCACTTTATCGCGAAGATCCATAAACTCTGACCATGTCGTAGCTATCTTCACACGGCCATGAGATCTCTGGACTTGATTTTCTAAAGTGGTCACGTTCTCAAGAAAAGACTGCCAGCGACGCCCCTTGGGCTTAAACGGGTTGGTCGTAATAGACCACATTGCCGCATTACAACCATTCTCTATGGCTCGGGGAAAATCGAGATGCCCCATGAATCGGCCGCCCGTGTAACTGCCTGAGTGTCGTACATTGAGGTCGTAGCCAAAGAGCCTATGGGGAATCAGCCCATCAACATGAAGATCAATGAGGTCTGAAACCTCGAGTAATTCTTTGGCCGCCTTTATTAAACCGTGGTCCATGCTTCACTCCACTTATTGCTCAAGAGCAGTCACTGCTTCCACCGGTTCAAGAGCGCTAAACCGGCCTCGTTCATCGACACTAAGCCGAGAAAGAGCAGTTTTACTATCATGGGTATAGAACAACCGGCCTCCGCGCTTGTGTAAATCCTCAAGTAATGCACGCTTTTCATCGATAAGCAGTTCCGGGTACCGGTCATAACCCATCGTAATAGGCAAGTGCACCCAAGGCGTTCCTGGAATCAAATCACCGCCAAACACCACGGGTCCATCAGGCATATCAATCTCAGTTAAAAGGAGTCCTGGAGTGTGGCCGTGACTTTCGTGAAAGCGGTACCCCTCACCCAGCACTTCAGACTGAGAACCACTTGGAACTACTTCCAACCGCCCCGATGATGCAAGCTGCGCATTCAAAATCGGAACAAATGAAGCCTTATCACGAGGGTGCGGGTTGAGGGCCCGGTCCCAAGCTTTTTCACCCACTACAAACTGCGCATTTGGAAACAAAAGCTTCGGTGACGCGTCCTCTGACCATGCAGAAAGGAGACCACCAGAATGGTCAAAGTGCAGATGAGATAGAACCACGACATCGATATCTTCGTGCGTCAGGTCATGAGCTGCCAATGAATCCAGCAAAACATGCTCAGACTCAACCACTCCAAACCGGTCCTTCATCTTAGGCTCAAAGAATGTTCCAATCCCGGCCTCAAAAAGAATCTTACGTTCAGATTCCTCAACCAATAAGCACCGGCAAGCCAACGGAATCCTGTTCTCATTGTCGCAAGGTACCCACCGCGTCCATAAAGCTTTGGGTGCATTTCCAAACATCGCACCGCCATCGAGCTTTTGGCTGTTGCCCATCAATGAGGTCATTATTCGCTTGCTAGCCTGTTTCACGGAAGTCTCCTTCTTGAGAGATTCTATGTCCCCAACCCAACAAAATCCAGTGTGAGCCGGCTTTGCCCCATTACACTTCTCGCGTGCTGGATGCCTTTACGTTACGATTTAGTTGTAATGAAGATATTTAGCAAACGTGTCATTCTAGAAGATGCATCGGGCCAGCTCATTGTGGCGCCCGCCTGCATCAGTGTTGATGGCACCTTTATCACTGATGTTGAAAAGGTTGACGAACCTCCCAGTGGCGTCGACGTTCTCGACTTTGGAGACCGGCCTATCAGCCCCGCTTTCGTGAATTGCCATACCCACCTTCCCATGAGCGCCTTTCGCGGTATCGGCGGTGTTGCCGCCCTCGCGGGCAATGTCGTTGAAGATCTGTTCTTCCGAATCGAATCATCGTTGCAAGTGGGTGATATCCGCGCCTTTACCAGAATGGGCGCTTATGAAGCACTTCTCTCAGGTACTGGTACTGTTTGGGAACATTATTATGCCGGGTTAGAGCTTGCGGATGGAATTGAGGATGTTGGTCTCAATGCGGTCATCGCCCCTACCCTCCAAGACCTAAGCGGCCCGGGCACACAATCCCTCGAAAGCCAGCTTAGTGAAACACTGGAGATACAGAGCAGGTATTCAATAGAGAGCGGTATTGCGGCCGCCCTCGGTCCCCATGCAACCGATACCGTCAGCGATGAACTTTGGAACCAAATCATAGAGCTTGCGAATACGAAGAACCTGCCCATTCACTCTCACGTGGCTCAATCCCTCGAAGAATACCAGCGCAGTGTTGAACGTTTCTCGATGTCGCCGGTGGAACGACTGGAGCGCTTGGGAGTTCTAGATGCCAAATCAGGCTCTCTCTTGGTGCACTGTCTCTTCTTTTCAAATGAAGACCTCAAGCGAATCCGGCCTCAACTTAACACGCTTGGGTTTTGCTCATTTTCACAAATGCAATATGCCTTCCCCGCTCATCTTCCCTCATGGATTGAGCATGATGTTCGGTATGTCTTAGGAACAGACTGCGGTGCATGCAACGACACCATGAACATCCAGCAAGAGCTTCGAGCCGCGGGTGGTGCACTCAGCTTCACGGTAACTCAAAGTGAAGCCCATCGGCGTTTCAGACAATCCGGTTCACTTCAAGACGCAGAGGCCGTGATGGAAGAACGAACCGCTACGCGCAACCTAGCCGCAGAGGCAATAAGTTACCCAGGTCTTCTCAAGAGTGTTTGGGGAACGGCGAGCAACATGCACCCTGATTTACCGGTTGGGAAAATACAAAACGGTTATCGAGCCAACATCGTGGTGTGGGATCCTGAGCACCCTTCACTCTGGCCCTGCCTTGACGTGCTGCAAACCTTAAGTATGGCAGATGCATCGAAAGGTATTTATCAAATGATGACATCAGGTCAGTGGCGAGGAACCGCCGGGCACTATTCTGAGAGCATCGTTGAAAGCGACGACTACAAAGAGGCGCGCACCGAGGCTTCGCTTCGTCTAGATGGCCTTCTTAAGCGTTTAAACCTTCGCTAGCACCAAGGCCAAGCCAGGCGTTACGCCGTGCCACGACTGCTTCAGAGGCATCCTCAATCAGCTCAAAATAAACGGTATCGGCTACCGGTGAACCTACCTTAAGAGTCGTGGTGACGAGTTCATCCCGGCGAAAAGCGTGCACTGATACTTCTTCCCCTACCTTAAGTGCGGCGACACGGTCTTCCAAATCGGTTCCCGTGACCCGAAGACCATCCAGCGCGACGACAACATCACCGGCTGCGAGGCCAGCGTCTTCAGCGGCGGCGCCATCGAACACGTTGAGAACTTTTGCACCAAAACCACCGGCACCCGTCCGGGCTCCAATACATCCCTGCTCGGTCACTTTTTTCTTCGAAGGCTTTCCGCCCTTGTCGGCAGAATTTTCTTGAGGGCGAACGCAGAATCGGACACCAAGAGGTTCAAGCAGCGGATTAAGTTCGATGTCGTCAGTGCCTCGTAAAGCTGAGTCGAAGAAGTCGGTGAAATCTTCACCGGCAACCTCTTGTACGATTTTCTCAACACCATCTTCAGGTACACCCACCAAAGGCTTTCCATGCCGTGCCCACAACACACGCATCACGTCATCCAAGCTTTTCTCATCTTGAGTCACGTGACGAATCTTCATGTCGAGCGCCAGCGCAACAATCGCGCCCTTGGTGTAGTAGCTAACAATCGCATTGGGCGCATTCTCATCTTGACGATAAAACTTTGTCCAGGCGTCAAAGCTGGAGTCGAACAAAGACTGCTTATGCCTACCATAGCTTCGATACACACGCGTCGCACCCCGCCCCAGTAGCTCCAGGTAGGATTCAGTATCGACCATACCACTGCGGATGAGTCCTAGGTCGTCGAAATACGAAGTTATGCCCTCAAAGGCCCAGAGAAGCGTAGTATGCGACTCTTTACTCAGATCGTAAGGAAGAAACATCGCTGGCTTAATCCGCTTCACATTCCAGGTGTGGAAATACTCATGACTACAAAGCCCGAGGAATTGCCGATAGCCTTCGGTGACCTCTTCGACTCCCTTTTGAGGTAGGTCGTCGCGTTTGCAAACCAAAGATGTAGAGCTTCTGTGCTCAAGTCCACCGTAAGCATTACCAACAGCCATCACCTGAAAAAGGTAACAATCCATCTTTGGCAACTCGCCGAACATATTGATGTGTGTTTCACAAATCTCTTTAAGGTCTGCACATAAGCGCTCGCAATCGGTGCTGTGACGACCGGTTATCGCGATGTGATGGGGAACCCCTGCTGCTTCAAAAGTTGCCAAAGTGAAATCACCCATTTCAACCGGATGATCAACGAGGTCATCGTAGTCAGGCGACTCAAACAAACCAAAGCCCCCCTCTTCACCCGTCACACGCTTTAAAGTGGTAGCAACTCGCCAGTTGACACATTTCTCATCGCTCGGTTCGATGATTTCGACAGAATGCGACTCGTTTTCCATCCCGTGGGTCATTAAACACACGCTGGTTCCATTGTAGTAACCATGGGTCTGATCCAGGTGAGCCGACCGAACCGACATGTCCCACGCGTAAACATCGTACTGCAGGGTAAGCGGACCTTTGGCACCGCGCACGGCCCAAGTGTTTCGGTCAACTTTATGCACCTCTATCGGACCAGCTTCCAAACGGGCACTGATCGGTCCTAAGCTCTTCGCGAATTCCCGCAACAAATAGCTACCAGGAATCCATGCCGGTAAAGAAAACAACTGCTCTTCGGTGTTGGGCTCTTGAACGGTCATCGTCACGTTAAACATGTGAGAAGCTGGACGGTTCATGGAAATGACAAAATGGACGCTCGCCTTAGTCATTGAGGTGACTCCTGGACAAATTGGGTTTTATAGAAAAAGTGGAAGACCGAAAGAAGTAAATTCCAAGCTGAGGGCCGACAACACAGGCACTCTCAGCAACAGCAAACCTTCGGTAATCTATAAATTCGCTCATGGTGGGTTGAAGTACCACGAATGGTCCCGGGTTCAAGGGCTAAAACACCGGTTTTGGCGTTGAAAATTATACCTTTTTCAAATTTCTCTCCAAAATCTCTCTTCCAATGTCAGAAATGAATCAGGCCACTCGAAATGCTAAATGGAGGGGCACAGGCGCAAGCACTGTGCTGGGCAACCTCCATTCTACCAGCCGGTGGATTGACCCCCAACGGCCTTGAGGAAACGATGATGAATACCCTACTCTCAACAGCACCCCCGATGGACCCCAGAGCCAGTTACACAGATATCTCCTTCACGGGCCTTAGATCTCAATATGTGCCGTCCCAGACGGTTCTCAGACGGCACCAAGCTAAAAAACAATGGAGCAGACCTTGCGGTTCATGGTCTTCCAGTGCAATGGATGCGTCGATAACCAAGCGGGAAACAGTTGTAGCGTCCTCCCTCAAGAAAACGAGCGTTGAAACAGGTGTTTCGGGTGCGAAACATTTGGTGAAAGGCAACCACGCGCGAGCCATGGAATGGAATGACGAGACACTCAATCAAGCTCTCGATGGCAATCGCCCTGCCATGCGGGAACTGGTGAAGCATCTCACGCCTGTCATCCAAGCCAGAGTCGCAAAATGCCTGATGGTCGGATCTCGTAACTTTGGTCACGACCGAGTTCGGGAAGAAGTTGCCGATATGACCCAAGAGGTCTTTGCTGCTCTTTTCGCCAATGACGCGCGCGTGCTGCGAAACTGGGAACCCACGAAAGGGCTTTCCCTGCGCAACTTTGCCGGGCTTGTGGCTCATCGCCAGGCGCTTTCAATTTTACGAACGACTAAACGTAACCCTTTCACAGAAGACCCGACGCTAGATACCGACTTCGAGTTTATGACTGAGCAAGACGAAACTCTTGAGAGTGCCACGATCAGCCGGGATTTAATCAGACAAGTCTTTCACCGCATGGATGAGCAACTTAGCCCCTTGGGCCGTCAACTCTTTAACATGGTGATTATCCAAGAGCTTGATGTCTCAGATGTGGCAACTCAAACTGGAATGTCCGACTCTGCAATCTACGCCTGGCGCAGCCGGCTGGCGAAGCATCTGAAACGAGAATATCAATCCGTCCTCTCGGAAACCTCAAGCTCTGAGCAAAGGTCTTAAAGGAGAACACCCATGCCTGATGATCAATTCATGAAGGAATTCAAAGCGGTGACCCAAGAAGAGCTGGAGAAACAGGCTCTTACGGAAGAAGATCTACTAGTCGAGCTTGCCGAAGGTACGATCTCCGAAGCAGATCTCGACAAATTGGAAGCGATGGCTACCGAAGACGAAAGTGTCGCCACAGCGATGAAGGCGTTTAATCCACTGGGAGATGATTTCGAAGACAGTCTCACCGACAGCCTCATGGCCATGGTTGGCGCAGCTGATCCAGAGCCATCGAAAGAGCCCAGCCCCGAGGTCAAGCCCTCGCCACTCAATTGGCTGCAGACACTCTTTAAATTCGAAACTCCATTGTTCGGACCAGCTCTTGCCGGCGCCGCGGCCCTGGCTATGGTCGCCGTCTTCTACCCAGGTACCGAAAGTAAGCTGGGAGGCTACAACTTAGAGGTAAGCCAGGGCGATGCCGCCATGCGCGGAGAGAACAAGGCCTCTAAAGATATACCCACGTTTAGCCAAGGCTCCCAGGTCCAACTGCTTCTCAGACCGAGTTCTCAGGGAGACGATGACTTTATGGTCCGGGTCTACCTGGCATCTGAATCCGAGTTCTCCGTTCTTCAAGTAAAGACTCAGATAAGCTCAAGCGGAGCTGTTCGCCTCAGTGGAAAAGCCGGTCTCGCATTTCCCTTAAAAGATCAGCCCTACCGAGTGCTCACGGTTTTGTCTCGATTCGAGGATACCCCCGATGAAGCGACTATCCGTCAGGCCGCCCAAGATGGGATTCGAACCCACGGCGAGCATTGGCAAATGCTCTCGACTGAAATCCTGGTGAAATAGAGCACATCAACTTCTGGCTGAAACCTGAGCGGATCGATCAGCCGATCAAAAAGTACATTATCTCAAAATTAAACTCAGCTGTGTGATGCCGATCACAGAGATGTAGGCGGGTATCGGATAGTTCCCCACCTTCGATTGGGATTTGAACAGGAAAATTCACATGTTGAGCCATGAAAACAGGGGTGCGTACGCATCCCGGGAAATAGTTGGGGCACCAAAAGTACGTGCTACCCTCCTCCGCGCCAGCGTAACTGGGCTTCTTTGCATGGGTTTTGCCATTTCCGCCTGTGATCCGTTCACCGTCATGAACGAGCAAGATCCTGAATCACTCGAAGCCTATTACAGCGGTTGCCACACGGTTTATGAGGGCCCCACTTGTGAACTGCCTGAGTTCACCGAGGATACCGAACACAAGCTGACCTTCTGGGTTGCGGGACACGAAGCACCAACCATTCAATTCAACTCCGAACGTGGCAACAAAGAGTTCAATCCCGAATTCATCAAAACCGAGGACGGATTACGATTCCAATTGGTTGCGCCGGAGCAAGCAGGCTCATTCACGTTTGACGTATCTCAACCTCAAGCGCGCTCCTGGAGCCTTGAAGTACAACCTTACGAACCTCGGCACCCTGTATTACTCGAAGCCGCCAAGCTTAGAAAAAACAAGAAGCATGCTCAAGTTAAGATGCTATTAGAGTCAAAACTTGCCGACTTTACGCCTCGGGAGCTTGGTGAGGCCTTGAGCTTATTGGGGCGATCCGAACTCAGCCTCAAGAATGCGCCAGAGGCCATCGAAAAATTAGAGCAGGCTTACGAAGCACATATCAAAGCCGGGAGTCTCGGTGCGGCTGTTCGGGACACCACCACTTACGCATGGACCTCAGTCTACCGAATGGGGATGCAATTCGATAAGGCGAGCCTTCACGTCAACAAAATGCAGGGCTTGTTACCCAACCACTACGATAGCCAGCATTTTTATCGCTGGTCGCAATCTCTCATCGCCGAGAAGTCTAGCAATCATCGCGGTGCACTCAACTTCTCGCAAGGCGCAATGGCGCTTGCAAAAAAAATTGGCAATCAACGAAATGCTGACTACCTCGCACACATTTACAGCTGTGCACTCATGAATCTTCACCAATTCGCACAAGCAGCCAAAGTCCTTGAAGACCGAGTGTCGAGAATCGTTCTAGAAAATCCGACTTGTGAAGATGCGGAAAATCTCAATAGCCTTGGTTGGGCCCAGTTGCTCAATAAGCTCGACAGTCAAAGCGATAGCGATACGATGGGTACCCCCGCCAAAGAGTTGCCCGACCCCACGGCGCACTTTGAGAACGCTCTCCAAATCTCCCAAGATACGACGATCTGTCATGCCGATAAACAAGAAGATACCAATAGTCTCCTCAACCTTTCGCTGATGTTTCTGGCCAAAAAAGAGTTCAAAGAAGCAAGGCGTTACCTCGCCAAGGCGGAGGCAACTGGAAAGGTCTCAGCTTACTATCAAATGTGGTTTGAACAAACTCACGCGGATCTGTATTTAAATCAAGACCAACCGCAGTTAGCTCTTCAACACTTTAGTAAACTTCGTCAACTCAGTAAAAATTCTCCCCATGCCTACCTTCACTGGCGAGGGCTGGTAGGTGCAGCAGCAGCTCATGCATCTCTCGGGCAGCATCAAAAGGCTCAAAATTTGTGGGAGCAAGCTCAAGCTCATGTTGAACGCGAGAGCTTACAGGCTCCCATCCATGCCGGGCGAGAAAGCTTCCTAGCGCATCGCCAACAGGCCACCCAAGCCTATGTCGCGTCTCTGCTTCAATCTGGAAAAGTAGAAGAAGCGCTCAAGGTCATCCGGCGTGCCCGGAGTCAACTTCTACAAAACCTTCAATGGAACTCGCGAACCGCGAACCTTGGAGATGGCAAGATGGCTCAGTGGCAAACAGCCATGGCGCAATACAAGCAGACGCGAACCGAGTTACAGAATCTCAAAACGGACCTATGGCAGCTACCTGAATATGAACTCAGACAAGCCCTGAATAAAGCAGAGTCTCTAGAACGAAAAGTTAGACAAAATCTTGATACAACCTTTGCACTGTTGGATATGCAGCGCACTGAATCAACATCACAAGCACATTCGTTTAAACCAGGCGAGAATGAAATCGTCTTAACATACTTTAAGCTAAAAGAATCCTGGGTCGGATTTTTAGAAACCCAGCAATCTATCTCGTTCAGATTGTTGGGAAATCTACCTGAAACACAGAGCCTCCAGGCTCTCTCTAAGATACTCTTAGGCCCATTTAAGGAAACTCTTCTGCAAGCCAACAAGGCCTACTTCCAGCCATGGGGAAAACTAAGAGAGATCGATTTTCACCGCCTTCCTATCGACAGCAAACCGCTCATCCAGTTTACACAAGTCGCGTACTCCCTAAGCTTGCGCAGTCGCGTATCATCACAGTCCAATGAGCCTCTCAAAGCACTGATCGTGTCCGACCCGGCTGGCAACTTACCTCTTGCTCGACAAGAAGCGCTAGCTGTTTCAACGATCCTAAAACAAGACCTTCTGGCTCAAGTCAATCAGGTGTCTGGGGAGTCCGCTGACCTCAACACAGTTAAAAGCGCCATGAAAGGTGTGCACCTCTTTCACTATGCGGGTCACGGTCAATTCAGAAAAAATGTCATCAGCGACAGCGCTTTGCTTTTAGCAGACAATACACAACTAAACATTGGCGATATACTGGTGCTTCCCCAAGCCCCCCAATCTGTCATTCTCTCTGCCTGTGAATCGGCTAAAACGGATAAAGCTTTTCCACTCGAGAGCCTAGGGCTGGCTCAAGCATTCGCCCTTGCCGGGAGCAACGTAGTTATCGCCTCCACACGCCCAGTCAAAGATGAGCTCAGCCGGTATATCACGACCCAGCTCTACAAATCGTATCAAACCAGTGGAGATTTTGCAGCGGCGCTGCAAGACGCTCAAATCATGGCATCTCAGCAGTACCCAGACGCCGACTGGTCAACCTTTAGACTCATTACACCCAATTAAGTCGTACTACCCCCTAAGAAAGGAATCTTCAGCAATGAAGCCCCAAATGAAATCAATGAAATATACAACCCTAGCCGCCTCACTCTTGATGGCCGCATGCGGTTCAGAATACGAAGCCATTACCGTTGAAGCAGTCTCTCCACATGGAAGTGCGTTGAGCGCTACAGCCGCAACTTGGCTCGACGAATCCAAGTCGCGTAAGCGGTTCATCGCTATCAAAAATCAAGACGCACAGGCATGCCCCACCCCGAACGTTCCTGGCGGGAACCCTGCATTCACCGTCACTCCCCTTTTCGCGACTCAGCAAGGAAACGATGAC
Source organism: Deltaproteobacteria bacterium (assembly GCA_018668695.1). NCBI lineage: Bacteria > Pseudomonadati > Myxococcota > Myxococcia > Deltaproteobacteria bacterium. The sequence continues at coordinate 23,404 of JABJBS010000215.1, read as the reverse complement.
GTTTTTCAACAACCACGTGAGTGGGCTCTTCAGCAGTACTGTCTCTACGAGACACAGTACACCGTCGCATTTAATCCAGGCCGCGATATCCCTGTGGACTTGGAGCAGTTACTCTGCAACGCGAACAGTGGCCCAAACTGTCTGAAGCAAATCAATCCGGACCGTTTTGCAGTTGGCGCTTATGGCTCAGCTAATCCGAAGTCTCAATTTTCTGAAATCATGGCACCACTTTTCGAAGACGAGTTCCTCGAACACTCTGGTTGGGTAAGCTCAGCCGCCGACTTTCAATACGACGGCACGTTGCCTGTTCGACTTTCTTTTCTAGACACCAGTCGAACCGAAGGTCCTGACTCAATCTCTAATGCGTCACGCAATAGAACCAACCACCGCAACTCCGACCACGGCCTTTTGATGGCCCGAATTGCAGAAAAGCACCTATGCCCTAATGGACTCTCAAATTGCCACGCCGACATCACCACTCAGTTGGCACTCCCCTACGTTGTGGAAGCTGAAGAGATAGTCGATAGCGCTACCGCTTTAAGCATGATTGTTGAAGACACTCACAATGGCGGTGAATTTGGAAGCATCTCTTGGCTCGCCCAAGCAATCAACCGCGAAGTAAGCGCATGGCAGCGTGATAAGGAAGCCTACCATTCACCCAACCCGAATCAGCGCCTTATTCTCAACATGTCTCTTGGATGGATGCCTGCCTATGGCGGCGGCTTCGAAAGTGACCCTGTTGCTATCCGAACATTCAACGGGCTCAGTATCTCCGACCGCAAAGCATACATCGAGAGCGTATGGCCAGCAGACGTTGCTGCCGCTTTCACAGCTATTCGTACCGCACGGTGTAAAGGTGTTTTGATGCTGGCCGCCAGTGGTAACAAGTCCGGTGGACAAGACCACACCGACGCTCCTTTACTTCCCGCCGAATGGGAGCAAATCAACGCGCCGACCGAGGCTGAGTGTACCTACTATGCTGAGGGACCCGCCGGTTCTGCTACCGCATCTGACAACAATAACGATTCCTTCGGAATCGATACCGCATCTCTCTCCACTTGGCGTCCGCAGCCGATGCTTTATGCCGTCAGTGGAGTCACGAGAACAGGTTCCGATATTGGGAATCAACGCGCAGGCGCCCGCGCCCATTTGGCCGCTTATGCGGACCATGTTTCATTAAAGGATCACAGAGAACAACTCGACAACTGGCTTTCCGGAGCTGGCTACAGCCTCGATTCATATCTTGGAGCCGATAACAGTATCTACATCACAGCTCAGACGGGAACTTCCGTCGGAACTGCCGTGGTCGCAACAGCCGCTGCGGCTATGTGGCGATACAATCAGAGCTACCCACTTCAACGTGTCATGAGAGACCTTTACAGCTCTGGCGAAACCATCGAAGAAACAACCACCGTTGGTTCTTCGTCCGTTACGAATACTGTGAAGGCTGAATTTTGCCACTCAAAAATTTGCCGAGCGAGCAAGCGTATTACAGTCTGTAAGGCTATGCAGAAATACAACTCAGCGATGAGCTGTGGCTCATGGGCCAAAGAGGCTGACCCTATTCCCGACTCAACAGCAGAGAAGACAGCGTTTACCGGTGCCAGTCTCGCGACTGCGTTACAACACCATGGCTATGTTTCGTTAAGTATGACCAGCTCAGCTTCAACGGATCCTGTTTGTGGTGCAGGGCATACAAGCCTTTACTCGGAAGTGAATGTGGATGGCATAGATTATATTGAGACAGAAATGTGCCCAGAGGACCAAGCATATAATTATACAGCTGCTCCTTGGACATTGCCGCAACCTGAAGGCGGAAACGGTGGCTGCGGCGGTGGTGACTGCGGTATGTTTGCAAGTAACGGAATCGTTGCTCTGAGCAGTAGCTATACAAACTTCAGCTTGTTCTCTAGCCCTACGCTCAGTGTGACCAACAACTCAGGCACCGTGACCAACTTTAGCCTCGGTAGCTTGTCTGGATTCAATATCTCGATGAACTTTGGTTCCGGGGCCTTTGGCTCAAGCAGCAGTATTAAATCTGCCAGCTTCAGCGGCTACACCAGCTCCTACTCATTCTCTAACCCAATCTATCTTGGGTTCTAATAGACCATGACAAAGGGGAGAGTTATGCTCTCCCCTTCATGGGTCTATAAACTCGAGATCAGTGAAATAGCATAGATAGGGAACAGCCCAGCCTGGGGCTGCTGACTCCGTTTTGAAATGAGCCTTACGCAAGGCTCTTCGAGGCAACCTCGAATACATCCTTAGACAATCCATCGTGAGCAACAATTCGCTCTAGCTGCACCTTAATCAATGCTTGGCGCTTCTCATCGAAACGTCGCCAATTGGCCAAGATTCTCATCAAACGAGCCGCAACCTGTGGGTTGATGTCATTGAGCGCTAAAATCGTATCACCCAAGAAGCTATAGCCCGATCCGTCCAATGCATGGAAGTGGACTCGGTTACCCATACAAAACACACCAATCAAAGACCGTAAACGGTTCGGGTTGGTCATGCTGAATGCTGGATGCTTTGTGAGTGCTTTGACTTCATCAAGCACTGTTTCACGGTCAGCCATCGCCTGCAGTGAAAACCACTTATTGGTCACGAGCGCATCGTCTTGCCACTTGTCATAAAATGCAGCAAAAGCATTTGTTCGCTCTTCAGTATCCGTGTCTGCAAGATTACCAAGAGCAGCCATCACGTCAGTCATATTATGAGCTGCCTCATACTGATTGAAACAGCGCGTGGTGATTGCAGCATCATCAAGCTCCATCAAATAGCTTAATGTTGTGTTCTTTAAATCACGACGGCCGACACTTTCCGCATCGAAAGTATACTCAGCTTCTTCCTGGTTGGCGTTAAAGACGGTCTCGAACTCAGCGCGCAACGAAGTTGCAAGGTGTCCCTTGAGTAACTTACGAGCAGCATGGATATTATCCACATCCACGACTTCCATTTTCTCTGCGAGATAAGCTTCCGACGGCAACGTCAATGACTCTGCCAGCAGCGCCTTATCAAGCCCCTCTGTCGTAAGAAGTCTACGGAAAGCTTCGACTACCAATTCAGGGATTTGGGGCTCTTTACCAGCACGTAGATCTTCAATCATGCCCATGATTACGCGAATGCCGAGTGTTTGGCCTGCTTCCCAGCGACTGAAAGAATCCGAGTCATTGGCGAGCAAGAACGCTAGGTCTGCGTCATCGTATGCAAAATCAAGAATTACGGGAGCAGAAAACCCACGCAATAACGACGGCACTGGTTTCTCTTTCACACCATGAAAGGTCACCGACTGCTTGGTCTCACGAACTTCAATCACACGCTCGGCCAAAGCTTCGCCGCCTGCTTCCAAGCTCACGGCCATGTCTGCGCCGTCTGCGCCAAGTAATCCCATCTTCACAGGAATTACATAAGCTTCCTTGGTTTCCTGACCAGGCGTTGGCGGACAACTTTGCTCAAAGTGCAGAGTGGCTGTTTCGCCCGCCGCATCATATTCCATCGACGCCTTCAAACGTGGCGTTCCCGACTGGCTGTACCAGCGCTTAAACTGAGTTAAGTCTGCGCCATTGGCATCTTGCATCGCGGAAACAAAATCATCACAGGTAACCGCTTGGCCATCATGGCGTTCCCAATAAAGGTCCATGCCCTTACGAAAACCACCTGCACCGAGAAGCGTATGGTACATGCGCACCACTTCCGCGCCTTTTTCGTAAACCGTTCGGGTGTAGAAGTTGTTGATTTCGATGAATGCTTCAGGGCGAATCGGGTGACTCATCGGGCTTGCATCTTCCGCAAACTGATGGGTGCGAAGCAACTTCACATCCTGAATACGCTTTACAGCGCGGCTATTGAGATCTGCAGAGAATTCCTGGTCTCGAAATACCGTCAAGCCTTCCTTGAGGCTAAGCTGAAACCAATCTCGGCAAGTTACGCGGTTGCCCGACCAGTTGTGGAAATACTCATGGCCAATGACGCCTTGGATGCCATCAAAGTCAGTATCGGTGGCCGTATCTTTACGAGCCAAAACATACTTCGAGTTGAAGACGTTGAGTCCCTTGTTTTCCATTGCTCCCATGTTGAAGTCGTTCACAGCAACAATCATGTAGATATCTAGGTCATATTCTAAACCGAATACATCCTCGTCCCACTTCATAGATTGCTTCAGAGCAAGCATGGCGTGGTCACACTTATCAATGTTCTCAGGCTCTACGAAGATCTGTAAGAGCACTTCTCTACCGCTGGTTGTGGTGTACTTATCTTCAATGTGCTTCAGGTCACCTGCAACAACCGCGAAGAGGTATGCGGGCTTCTTAAATGGGTCGACCCACTTGACGAAATGCTTGCCACCATCAAGGTCGCCCCGTTCAACTGGGTTACCGTTGGACAATAGAACTGGGTAGAGCTTCTTATCGCCAACAATCGTTGTGGTGAAATCGGCCATCACATCCGGACGGTCTAGGTAATACGTAATCTTACGAAAGCCTTCTGCTTCACACTGAGTGCAAAATATACCGCTGGCCTTATAGAGACCTTCAAGCGCTGTGTTCTCCTGTGGCTTAAGAGCAACAGTCGTGCTCAACTGAAATACGTTTGGCGTCTTGTTGATGTTCAAGGTTTCAGCCGCGACCGCGTAATCGTCTGCCGCAAGGTCGGTGCCGTCGATAGCGATAGAGCGAAGCTCCATGTCTTGGCCATCTAAAACCAAAGCTGCATCCGCTGGCCTATTCGCATTGCGACGAAGTGAAAGTGTGGAATGAACCAACGTTTCATCTTCTCCAAGCTCAATTCTCAAATCGACATTATCGATCCAGTAATTGGGTTCGGTGTAATCCTTCAGGAAAATCGTTTGGGGAGTGTCGGTTTTCACAGGTAGCTCCTAAATATGGGGGTTTCCAGCAATGCGTAATCGGCAGCGGGGGTATCACGGGCAATCCAAGATGACCAGATGGACTCTCTAAAAAGGGGACAACACGGTGCGTCATAAAGAAGCGTTTAATTCGTTCGACAACGCTTGTATAGATGGAGTTCAGACGGTATCCACATCCTGCCTAGTTTCCCCAAACAATAGAGATTTTGTTCATGAACTCTGTTTTTATACGATTCGTTGCCCTGAGCCTTTGTATCTTTCAAGGCTCGGTGGTGTTCGCCGCAGGCCGCTCCATCGCCGAAGATAAGTTTAGGCAGCTCGAAGAAATCCTCCCAACACCCGATGAAGCCCGCCGAGCATCGGGCGCGCCGGGTGCGGAATATTGGCAACAACGGGCCGACTACAACATCCGCGCCACACTCGACGACGTCAATCAACGACTCATGGGCGAGGCAGATATTACTTACACCAACAAGAGTCCCGATACGCTCAAGTATCTTTGGGTCCAGCTTGACCAAAACATCTTCGAGCACGACTCAACAAGCTCCCTCACCCAAACCGCTCCTGGGTTTGAAGAGTTCTCCTACAAACGCCTCGATTACTACCTTGCCCGAGAAACTTACGACGGCGGTTATAAAATTCAAAAGGTTCTCGACGATGACGGCGATGCGCTGAAGTTTACGATTGTTGATACAATGATGCGTATCGATTTGCCGCGCCCGCTTCGCCCTGGCCGCTCCATCGAGTTCTCCATCGCTTGGGATTACAATATCAACAACGCCAAAGTCATTTGGGGACGCACCGGCTATGAATATTTCGAAAAAGACAAAAACTATATCTACGAAATCGCTCATTGGTATCCGCGTATGGCGGCCTATACCGACGTCAACGGCTGGCACCATAAGCAGTTTGTAGGACGCGGAGAGTTCACCCTGGAATTTGGAGACTTCGATGTCTCGATTACGGTTCCAGGGGACCACATCGTTGCAGCTACCGGTGAGCTCGCCAACGCAAGTTCAGTACTAACCAGAGCGCAGCGTAAACGCTTAGACGAGGCACGCCGTGCCGATTCTCCCGTGTATATCGTGACCCCCGAAGAAGCAGCGGCTGCCGAGAAGGAGCCAGCAAAGAAGGCAAAAACTTGGCGTTTCAAGGCAAAGAACGTTCGCGACTTTGCTTTCGCCTCATCGCGGAAATTTATTTGGGATGCCATGGGCTACAACCAAAATGGCAATATCATTATGGGCATGTCTTTTTACCCGAATGAAGCCGAGCCTCTTTGGAGTAAATATTCAACCCAGGCAGTACTGCATACCATCGACTCGTATTCACGCATGACCTTCGACTATCCCTACCCCACAGCTATTTCGGTGAATGGTCCGGTTGGCGGCATGGAATATCCAATGATTTGCTTCAACGGTCCGCGCCCTATGGAAGATGGAACCTATTTCGATATCCCGCGTGAAGCTGGCGAGTGGAGACACTCCAAGTATGGGCTCATCGGCGTCATCATCCACGAGGTGGGCCATTTCTACTTTCCGATGATTGTGAATTCAGACGAACGCCAATGGACTTGGATGGATGAAGGTATCAACACATTCGTGCAAACAATCGCAGAGCGTTCCTGGGAAGAAAACTATCCGCGTAAAAAAGCTCTGCCTCGCAACATGATTAATTACATGAAGAGCGACTACCAAGTTCCCATCATGACCAACTCGGAATCCCTCCTACGATTTGGCGCAAATGCTTATGGTAAACCGGCAGCAGCCCTAACCGTGCTTCGGGACACCGTCATGGGCCGAGAGCTTTTCGACTTTGCATTTAAGGAATATGCCAATCGCTGGAAATTCAAGCGTCCGATGCCCGCTGATTTCTTTCGCACCATGGAAGATGCCTCAGGCATGGATTTAGACTGGTTTTGGCGCGGTTGGTTCTACAGCACTGATCATACCGACATCTCCATTGGTGATGTGACACTCTATGAACTCGATACAGCCAATCCAAAAATTGAAAAGCCAAAAGCCAAAGCACGCAAGCTCCGCGACAATCCAGCCACCATCTACGCTGGTATCGAAAAAGGCCAAAAAACGCGTCTCGACCAATACCCCGAGCTCGCCGACTTTTATAATAGCTACGATGAGTTCGCGGTAACTTGGCAAGACGAGAAAGCTTACAAAGACAAGCTCGAGAAGCTGGACCCACACGAGCGTGATCTCCTCAAGAGTCAGCGAAATTATTATGTGGTAGACTTCCACAACCATGGCGGCCTGGTGATGCCACTGGTTGTAGAAATCGAATACGAGAACGGTAAGAAGGCAATCCATCGCATCCCGGCCGAAATCTGGCGGCGTGACTCCAAGAAAGTCTCCAAGCTTTTCGTCACTCAAGATAAGATTAAAAGTCTGTCGCTGGATCCTCTACAAGAAACCGCAGATGCCGACCTGACCAACAACCATTGGCCGCCGCGTGTGATTCCGAAGACCTTCAAGCTCAAGAAGACCAAGCCGGGTAAAAACTCAATGCAGAAAGCAAAAGAGAAGCCCGAAGAAGAGAAAAAGAAGGAAGACACCAAAGCGGAGCCAAAAGAAGAGCCGGCCCAAAGCAATACCCCAGCCACTGAAGCGGCCGGTTAAAACCAAGGCTCAATCTGCTTGTCTCAAAAATTGCTGCGCGTCCCAGACCGGCCTATACAGCCGGTTAAAAATGGGACTCATGCATGTCTGAAAATTCAGTAGATACAGCGTACGAAAACCAACTGAAGGTTATCGTGCGACCTTTACCTAAAGTTGTATTCTTTTACATGACGTGGCTGGCCTCATTGGGTTGCGCCTGTCTTGATGGGTTGTTCCCTGCCAAGGTTTTGGGACTGGCTTGGATGGCCGTATTTATCTTCAATCTTATCACCATTGCCTTCGACTTCACGGCTGACCGGTGCCTGATGCTTTTGATCCTCGGTGCCGGCATCGGTTATGGCTTCTACCACTTCAGCCTAAGCGCTCCGGTTCAAAAATTTCTTCATGCGATGAACCCCGTGATGAATCAGGGCTTTTACATGGTGATGTTTGGAATCTTCACCTTTGTCTACATTTTTGTATGGGTTCAAACGCGCGTAAATTACTGGGAATTTCGGCCCAACGAAGTCATTCATCGATGTGGCTTCTTCAGCCGCGCCAAGCGTTATCGCCCCGAACTTATCAAATGGGACAAAATGGTCCCGGATATCCTAGAGCGTATCCTGCTCGGAACCGGCACCATGATTCTCACGACAAGTCAGGAAGACACCCCCGTGATTCTTGAGCATGTCCCCGGCATCAGTAATATCGATGATAGAATCGCCAGCGTCTTGAATGTGCAAGTGACCGCCAGTAGATAGTTTCTATGAAACTCCACGCCGAAGTTCTTGGAAGCGGACCACCGCTGCTTATCTTTCATGGTCTATTTGGTTCAGGAACCAATTGGCGCACGCTGGCTAAACACGTGTTTGCCAAAGATTATGAAACGCATCTCGTCGACCAGCGCAACCATGGCGACTCTCCTCACGACGATGAATTCAATTACCAGGTGATGGGCAAGGACATACTCGATTATATTGAGTATACGAAACTCAATAACCCAGTTGCCCTCGGGCATTCCATGGGCGGTAAAGCTTTAATGCAAGCCGCCGTTACACAACCCGATGTCTTTAAAAAAATCATCATCGCAGACATCGCACCTCGCGCCTACGGCGGTAGCTTGAGACCCATTATCCAGGCTTTAGAGTCTTTGGATCTCAGTGCACCAAATCGCGGCGAGCTCGATAATGCATTGGCTAAGGCTCTGCCCACCGCTTCGCTGCGAGCTTTTCTGCTCAAAAATGCTAAGAGGCTTCCAGAGGGCGGCTTTCAATGGCGGGTCCATCTCAAGGCCATTTCTGAGAGCTACGACAATATTAATGAAACGCTTGAGGTCAATCAGCCTTTTACCGGACCCACTCTTTTCGTAAGAGGCGAGAAATCCGACTACATTCGTGATGAGGACCTAAGCACGATTCGCACCCATTTCCCGAGCGCAAACCTAGTGACCATACCTGGCGCCGGACATTGGGTGCATTATGAGGCACCTAAACCGTTTGCCGCTGAAGTATCAGCGTTCCTTCAATCCTGAGCTTCTCGAGGAACGCCCACTTCAACGCCACTCATTTTTTCAATCGCTTTGACCAAGGCATGGTTGCCCTCTAAACCGAGCCCTTGTCGCTGTAGGCTTTGATAAAGCTGATGAACCAGAGCTGTTCCCATCAATGGTACGCCCAACTCGTTGGCAGCTTCCAAAGCCAGCCGTAAATCCTTTTGTTGCAAATCAATCGTGAAGCCTGGTCTCCAGTCACGTTCCACAACCTGTGGACCGCGATGACTCAACATCCAAGAACCCGCGGCGCCACCAGAAACTGCAGCCAAGGTTTTGTCTAAATCGAGCCCACCCGCTTCAGCAAAAACCAAAGCCTCGCTCACCCCCAGCGCGGTCACCACGACTAAGATCTGATTGACAAGTTTGACCGTTTGGCCAGAACCAATGGGGCCAACGTGGGTCACCGTTTTACCCATGGCTTCAAAGACGGGAAGAGCCCTCTCAAAATCGGATGCGTCACCGCCCACCATAATACTCAAGGTACCGTTTGCCGCACCTTCGCTGCCACCGCTTATCGGAGCATCAAGCATCGATGCCCCCTTTTCTTTCAGCGCCTGCGCCATCGCGCGTGTAGCTTTCGGGCTTATGGTGCTCATATCGATAACGAGTTTACCGGGCTCTATGCCGTGGATAATTCCGTCTTCACCCAGGATGACAGCTTCGACATCGGGTGTATCACTGACACAAACAATGATGATGTCAGATTCTGCTGCGAGCTCAGCAGGTGTATCCACAACCGTTGCTCCCTCAGATTCGATCGTTTCTGACCTTTTTTTTGTACGATTCCATACGCTCAGAGGGTATTTTTTACTCAAGATATTCGACGCCATGCCCTGGCCCATGATTCCAAGTCCGGCAAATCCAATTTTTGTACTCATCTTGTTCGACTCCAAAATCTAACTCATTTTTACTTGGCTTCAAGCGTATCAAACTCGGGAAAATTGCTGAGAGCCCCCATAAATGAACCTCTCAAAAATTTCCCCTTGTGTACCACGCTGTACGAGCGACCGCACCCTTATCCCCACTCGCGCCGATATATGCATGAAATGTAGGTGTTATACTACTTTGTATTCAACACACTGACCAACGCAGATAGCCTCGTACATGACTGTTATCATTGCGCTTTTAACTTGTATGCAGAGGTAGGGATGTTAATGTTCAACTATGATGGACTACATACAAGACCTACCCAACGCTGCCACCAGCATACAAGTTCTCTGGGGCGTCGTTCTTCTCGCGAGCGCACTGGGTTTAACCTGGATGTCATTGAGACTCGTCAGTACGGCGCTCAAGTGCGGCGCACTGGCTCTGCTGGTCTACGCCCTGCTCACACCGGCTACTCAGATTCAGACACAAGTTGATGGGCTATTAGCCGACGGACGGACCGCGCTCACCCAAATGCTCGAGCAGACACCCGACCAAGAATCGATGGACTTCATTGCTCAAATCGCCAGCAACGCACTAAGCCCAGAGTCAACCAATCTCGACAAGCCGCTTCCTTAAGTCTTCAAGTCCTGCTGCCTTTTCAATAAGGCGAATCCACGTCACCCAGCTCAACATAAACGCTCTTAAGCTGTGTATAGTGCTCCAGCGCTGCGAGACTGTTTTCGCGGCCAATCCCTGACTGCTTTACGCCACCAAACGGCATTTCAATCGGCGTAATATTATAGTTGTTAATCCAGCAAGTGCCCGCTTCAAGCTCTGCCACCACACGGTGAGCACGTTGAATATCCTTGGTGAACACCCCGGCAGCCAAACCAAACTCTGTACCGTTGGCCCGCTCAATCGCTTCTTCCTCTGTATCAAACACCAACACACTCATGACTGGCCCAAAGATCTCTTCCTGAACGATTGTCATTTTATCTGTGCAGTCAGCGAAGATAGTAGGCTCAACAAAGAAACCCTTATCAAGGCCATCTCGGGTGACACGATTACCACCAAGAACGAGACGAGCCCCCTCCTCGTTGCCCTTCGCAATATAGCCCAAGACTTTCTCCAAATGGGGACCACTGATAAGTGAGCCAACATCGGTGTCCGGAGCCATTGGATTGCCGATTTTCATTTTAGCGGTACGCTCTTTCAACCGTTCCAAGAACGAATCGTAAAGACCCCTCTGAACAAACACCCGAGTAGCGTTGGAACAGATTTCACCTTGAGTATAAAAGTTTCCAAGCATAGCCGCTGAAATAGCATTCTCAAGATGCGCATCATCGAAAATAACCAAAGGCGACTTGCCTCCAAGCTCCATCGTGACATGTTTCAGGCGGGCGGCCGCACTGGCCATGACTTTACGCCCTGTTCCCACTTCACCGGTAAGCGAGACCTTCTCTATCCCCGGGTGTTCGACCAAAGCGGCACCCGTCTCTCGCGCGCCCTGCACGCAGTTATAAACTCCGTCCGGCATGCCGCTCTCTTTAAAAATTTCAGCAAGCTTCGGGGCGGTGAGAGGCGTCATTTCCGAAGGTTTAAAAATCATCGTATTGCCCGCTGCCAAAGCCGGTGCAGCCTTCCATGCAGCGATTTGAATAGGATAGTTCCAAGCACCAATGCCCAGGCACACACCGAGCGGTTCTCGGCGAGTATACGCAAATGCAGAGCCGCCTAAATCGAAATGCTGACCGTGCAATGAGGCTGCAATTCCGCCAAAGTATTCGAGGCAATCGGCTGCAGACGCCACATCGACCGCTTCTGCCTCCGCAATCGGTTTACCGGAATCTTCAACTTCGAGTTTTGCCAAAGAATCGTTGGCCTCACGTAACCGGCGAGCTGCTTCAATCAGAATTCGCCCACGCTCAACGCCGGTCATCTTCTTCCAGGTCTTGAAAGCTTCTGTGGCCTTAGCTACCGCCAGCTCTATTTCGGCAGGCCCCGCAACTTCCACCTTCGCGAGCACTTCACCCGTGGCAGGGTTTCGAGTTTCAAATGTTTCACCACTTTGATTGGAGACATACTCTCCACCAATAAAGCTTCGAACAACTGCGGTTTCGCTCATCTCATAACCCCCACAAACAATGTGTTTGTTTTCACATATCGTTAGGGAGGTAAGAGGTGCAAGCAAGAGCCCCACTCTCTGAGCACGCTCCGAACTTAAGCAACTTCTAAAGCGCGGCGATGTGCGGACTGAGCTGGAATCCTAAGAGATTTTGACAGGTATAACAGAGGACATGACTTTACCGACCCGCTCACGCGATTCACGGGCCGCGTCTACCCAGCCGCCTCGGTAGAGCCGATGGGCGAGAATGACGGTTCCAAGCACCACTTCTAGGCAGAGGCCTATCCAGCCTCCCAAAGCACCTAAACCCATCTTGTAACCCAATAGCCACATCAAGGGTGGCGTAAAAAGCCACGCAGAAATGATACCGACCACTGCAGGGAAGCGAACGTCCCCTATTCCGCGGAGTACACACCGCGAGACGATATTGGTCCCGTCGAAAAACAAAAAGACGCACGCCACGTAAAATAAGGCCATGGTTCGTTCGACGAAGACTGCCTCGGAGACAAAGAGTGAAGCTATCTCCCTTCCGAAAAGAACCAATATCACGCCGCATAAAACCATGTAGGCGGTTACCAGCTTTGCGGTAAGCCACGAAATCGGTGTCACGAGCTTATCGCGTGAGGCACCCACTGCTTCACCCACCATGACAGATGCTGCTTCACCAAATGCGACCGCCGGTAAAAAAGCGAAATGAATAACCTGTAACGCAACTTGGTGTGAAGCCATCTCCACCTCATCAAGCCGAGAAATCATCACGGCCAAAAGCGTAAAAGAGCCCATTTCCAAGGTGAACTGCAGGCCGCTTGGCAACCCTATATCCCAAATCGCCTTAAGGTGATGCCGCCTCATTGTACGAAGCTGAGGTAATAAACCCCGCATCGCTACCAACATCACGCTCGCCTCGAGACAAGCCCCCGCCACGGTCGCCCAAGCAGCGCCAGCAACACCCATCTCAAGTTCGAAAATAAAAAGGTAGTCGAGACCAATATTGAGAAGGTTACCCGCCACTGAAGCCACCATGGGTAGCTGTGAATTGCCGCAACCATAACCGTATTCCCGAAATGCGACAAAAATCAATAAAGGGACCACCCCCATCATGCGTACCGTAAAGTAGCTCGACGCCGCATCCGAAGCGGATTCGCTTGCCGACAAATACGGGAGAACACTATCAACCAGCGGGCTCAACGCCATGAGAACCACACCCAACACAAGGGCAACCACACAGCCAGCACCTAAGTAAGCTACCGACTCATTCTCCAAACCTGCGCCGCGAGACTGAGAGACCAATACCTTGATGGCTCGTAACAATCCGAATGTGAAACAGAGTAAGGCAAAGGATAAGGTTATCGCCAGACCAACGCCGGCAATCGCCGAAGTGCCGAGCCGGCTCACGAAAGCGGTATCAACCAAGCTCATCACACTGTAGGAGACCATCGATACGGCAATGGGCCAGGCCAAGAGAATAAGGTGGCGCAACGGCCCATTTTCCCATTCGAAACTCTGATTGTTTTTTTCTTCCGGGTCCATAACCCACCTCACTCTATACGTCAGAACAAAGTCGAGACTTCGTGCGATTTCGCCGGTCAACTGCTGGTTCAGGATTGAAGGTGTCAATTCAGACTAGAAACACACTCCGGTGTAACCTGCAGAAAGCCGGACCGATTTCAAATGGGCATGTGCTTACGCGGCAGCCTTCATCGAATTCGGTTTCATCGGGCGGCGGGCAACCATCGAAGTACCAAGTTCTTTCTTACGAGACGTCGGGAAACAAAAGCTCTCGACCCTGAAGGTATTAGACTCTAAGCCGGTAGTGTCAACCGGCAATGCCGCCAGCGACCAAATTTTATCATTACTAAAAGTACGCGTGGCCGATGAGTAGAACCCGTTCGCGTGATGGCTTAACCCTCGAAACCATGCTCCTCGAGCATCTGGTCGACCACCTGAGCCAAGGTATCTAGGCCCGGATAGGTCGCCATGCTTTCCTCACAACACCGAACAAAACCGATGGCCATTTTTAGAGTGGTTTTACGGCGGTCACGGTCGAGGTGGCGGCAGAGACCAAGGACACCTTGTAGAATATCACCTACTGGGTAACTCGAGTCTTGCGTAGCTTCACCGAGCATCATCTCGGCGTTTCCAGTTGCTCCGAAAAGAGAAGCGACCAATTCAACGTCACGAGGAGCTCGGCATGTGGCAGCCAATATCTCGATGTGTTCAGCATCCATCTCACTTGTCGCCAGCTTCTTGAGTGCCGCAGACCATGCCAAATGCAGAGACACGACGCCACCAGAACGCTCTCGAGCTAAAGCTTCAAATATTTCATCAATCGGATCTGACATATCTACGCGTCGCTCCTGCGAGACTATAAATTTGGACGAAGCCACTTCTTAGCCTCATCTAAGATCATCTCTTTGCGGACCGAATAATTCAAGAGCTGATCGTCACTGATCTTGCCTACATTGAAATATCGGGCCTTTGGATGCCCAAAATAGAGCCCCGACACCGATGAAGCTGGATTCATCGCAAAACTGGACGTCAAAGTTGCACCGATGTTCTCTGCTGCGGAGAGTAAAGTCCAAAGTGTCTCTTTTTCAGTATGATCAGGACAAGCGGGATATCCGGCTGCTGGGCGAATACCGCGATACTCTTCCTTCAGTAAAAACTTCAAGTAAGATTCGTCGACTTCACCTGAGGCATCAATGGCCTCTTCGGTGCCATAGCCCCACTCGTCTCGCATAATTTTATGAACATACTCGGCCAGGGCTTCGGCCAATCGGTCACCCAAAGCCTGGATAATAATAGCCGAGTAGTCGTCTTGCTGGTCGCGATAACCTTGAGCCATTGCTTCGACTTCGGACCCCATAGTTACCGCAAAAGCACCAATGTGGTCCGCACCTTGATCACGAGTTGCCACGAAGTCAGCGAGACATTGCTGTGGCTTCTTGGCACCCCGGTCTATTTGTTGTCGTAAGAAGTGAAACGAGCAGAGCTCTTTACTTGAGTCATCGGGATTCAAAACACGAACATCGTCACCATCTCGATAGGCAGGCCAGAGACCAGCAACTGCTTTTGCCGTCAACCGCTTATGCTCAACAATCTCTTTCAATAAACGCTGTGCATCTGCATAGAGTTCTGTCGCCTGCTCGCCTCGGTCTTTGTGATCCAAAATTTTTGGAAAGGTTCCCTTCAGTTCCCAAGTCCAGAAAAACGGGGACCAGTCGATATAAGGTACCAGGGTCTCGAGCGCGATATTATCAAAAACCTTTAAACCAAGAGGTGGCGCATTCCCTTTGAGGTGATCCCATGTCAATTCAGGAGCTCGGCTACGAGCTTGCTCTAGTTTGAGAAAATTCTGCGCCTCGGAGCGAGCTGCGTAACGTACTCGCTCTTCCTCCTGAGCAACCTTAACCTTCGTAACATAAGCTTCTTTTCGGTCGCTGCTCAGCAGTTCATTACAAGCCTCCACGACCAAAGAAGCATCAGTAATATGAACCACCGGGCACTCATAAGCAGGTGCTATCTTGATGGCGGTATGAGCGCGGCTCGTTGTAGCCCCACCCACTAAAAGTGGGGTCGTCATCCCACGTTTTTGCATTTCACTGGCATTGTGATTCATCTCATCAAGAGACGGAGTAATCAGACCACTCATCCCAATGAGATCAGCTTTGTGTTCTTCGGCAGCATTCAAGATCGATTCACAATCAACCATCACGCCGAGGTCAATCACTTTATAGTTGTTGCAAGCCAAGACCACGCCGACGATGTTTTTACCAATGTCGTGTACATCGCCCTTAACCGTTGCGATCAAGAAAGTACCTGCATTCGTTGCTCCAGCGCCATCTTTCTCGTCTTCCATAAAGGGAGTGAGATAAGCCACCGCGCGTTTCATCACACGTGCACTTTTTACAACCTGGGGTAAGAACATCTTACCTTCACCAAATAGCTTACCCACCACTTTCATGCCGTCCATCAAAGGACCTTCAATCACATGAAGGGGACGCCCCAGTGCGACTCTCGCCTCTTCCGTATCAGCTTCGATAAAGTCCGTAATTCCGTTGACCAATGCATGAGAAATTCGCGCATTCACGTCAGCTTCTCGCCACACCAAGTTTGTAGTGGCTTTATCCTTCTTAACGCCCTTCACTGTCTCCGCAAAGTCTACCAGTCGCTCCGTAGCGTCTTCACGTCGGTTCAGTAAAACATCTTCGACACGCTCTAAGAGTTCGGGTTCAATCTCCTGGTAGACTTCCAGCATTCCCGCATTCACGATGCCCATATCAAGGCCAGCTGAAATCGAGTGATATAGAAAAGCCGCATGCATCGCTTCACGTACGGTATTGTTACCACGGAATGAAAATGAAACGTTGCTGATTCCGCCGCTGGTTCTCACGCCAGGACAGGCCTTTTTCACCTCGCGAATACCCTCAATAAAGTTCACACCATAATTGGCGTGCTCTTCCATACCGGTCGCAACCGTCAATACGTTTAGGTCGAAGATGATATCTGAAGGCGACATGCCCACGGTTTCCGTCAGTAGCTTGTATGCTCTTTTCGCAATTCGAACTTTATCTTCGACAGTGGCCGCTTGGCCCTTCTCATCAAACGCCATGACAATAACGGCAGCGCCGTAACGCATGCATAGACTTGCATGCCGCAGAAACTCTTCTTCACCGCCTTTAAGGCTAATGGAGTTTACGACGCCCTTACCCTGGACACATTGCAGTCCGGCTTCGATTACTTCCCACTTTGAGCTATCAATCATGATGGGCACACGTGCGATATCTGGCTCAGCCGCAACGAGATGCAAAAACCTTTGCATGCACGCGACACTGTCTAAGAGTCCCTCATCGAAGTTAATATCGATTACATTGGCACCATTTTCGACTTGCTGACGGGCTACCGCCAGAGCGTCATCGAAGCGGTCTTCTTTAATCAATTTACGAAACCTCGGTGAACCCGTCACGTTGGTACGCTCACCAACCATCATAAAGGGAGGTTTGTCACCCGCTAAAATACATGGCTCAAGCCCGCTCAACCGAGTGGCGTAAGGAAGCTCGGGCAATTCACGCGGGGTCACCGTTTTAAGACCATCCACAATTGCTTTGATATGGTCGGGCGTGGTTCCGCAACAACCACCGGCCATATTCAAAAGCCCATCCTCTGCCAAACGCCTCAGCGCTGCAGCGGTATCATCAGGCGTTTCATCGTAGCCTGCCGGGTTGAGTGGATTCGGTAGACCTGCATTCGGATAACAATGAACGTAGGCATCGGAGATACGCGCCAAAGACTTTACATGAGGCGCCATGGCATCTGCACCCAATGCACAGTTGATGCCCACGCAGAAAGGCTTCATATCGGCAATAGATATCCAACAGGCATCAATCGTTTGGCCGGACAAGGTTCGCCCTGAATTATCGGTAATCGTCACCGAGACAATAACCGGTAGACGCTCATGATGCTGATCATGAAATTTCTCGATGGCAAACAAGGAAGCTTTGAGGTTAAGCGTATCGAACGTGGTCTCGGGCAGCAAAATGTCCACACCGCCCTCTACCAAGGCTTCTACTTGCTCGTAGTAGGCGTCGACTAACTCGTTAAAAGTAACCGCACGAAAACCGGGATCATTCACATCCGGTGACATCGAAGCCGTTCTATTCGTGGGTCCGATGGCGCCCGCGACCCAACACTTTCGGCCGGGATTGTCGGCCATGAAGTCATTGACTACCTGCTTCGCGAGTACAGCAGAATCGTAATTGATATCTCGAACCGCCGACTCAAGGCCGTAGTCTGCCATACCAATCGTCGTGGCACTGAAGGTGTTGGTTTCAATGATATCGCTTCCCGCGTCTAGAAATTCCCGATGGATATCATAAATGATTTTTGGAGCCGTAATCGACAAGAGGTCATTGTTCCCCTTGAGATCACTAGGGTGGTCTTTGAACGCATCGCCTCGAAAATCTTCTTCCCCCAACTTGTGCTTCTGAATCATCGTTCCCATTGCGCCATCCATGAAGACGATCCGCTTTTTAAGGACTTCGCGAAGCTCACTAAACACAACAGATTCAGGCTTTATTTCCAACATTCACTATCCTCGATTTTATTAATTAGTTGGGGAGCCGAGCAGACTACAGAACACTAAGAGTCTTTTAGCTTGGACTTATCTAAGCCCTTTAATGCCTTGCTCCACGATGTTTCTTCTTGGACCAAAGGCTCAGTATCCCCAAATTCAAGTGGTTCATCTCCGAGTTCAGCACAGCCCGACACCATTCCAGGTAAGCAGGTTGGAGCAAAAGGAAGCTCCACAACCATTTGCTCAATCGCGATAGGAGCAATATCGACCATGGCCCCATCATGCTCAGAAACATCGAGTGCGATTTCTTCGCGGCTCTCCTGAGTCATCTTGTCTTTGTGTAAGTCGCCCTTGGATACATACCGGTGTACAAAATCAGTCTCGACCGGCCACTCAATCTCTTCGCCGCATCTTGAACACAAACAAGCTACTGCTCCGGTGACTTTACCGCGCACACTCACAACATTCGTATATTGTTCGGCTGTGTATTGGATTTTAAAGGCTTTACCGACCGGCGTTAAGCGTTCATCCAGCCGCTCCACGAACCATTCCACGAGAAGGTCATCAACCTCTTCGATGCGTGTGTTAGAAATTTTATCCAATATAATTTCAATAGGCATGCCTATCTCCTTGATCAACCATTGCCGTCCAGGAATTCACAAGCCACATAGACTGGATCGGATTAATCAGACCGCATATGCCAGGAAGACGATTAGGTCGAGTCTAAAATGCAGAGATTTAGGGCTATTTAGAGCCCTATCGACTGGCCAAGGAGTGACCGCGAGGCCGATATGGACTTGTCTTTAAAAGAGCTGAGCGCAACGCTTCGCGCCCTACATAAGAAGCTCTGATACGCCAAGTGGGTCGATTCGCCACATAGGCACCAACCGCATAACGCGGATTTTCAGCCGGAGCGAAGCCAACAAACCAGCTTAAGTCGCGTCCACGGTGACCGAGAGTTCCAGTTTTCCCGCCGCCGCCATGCTTGCCAAGGGCCGGCTTACCCTGCTCCTTGAAGGTTTTCCGGGCAGTTCCCGAAGTAACTGTGGCAACCATCATTTGCCGCAATGCTTTTGAACGGCTGCTTGGAAAGAGTCGTACTTCTTGAGTGGCTTGGCCGACTTTCCAAACAGGTTTGCGAGCTACCCCGCCGTTGCCTACCGCTGCCGCCATCAGTGCGCCGTGCAACGGAGAAAGATGAATATCACCAAAGCCCGCGGCAGTGCCGGCTCGCTTGAGCTTGTCTAGAGGGATATCGAAATTACCGTTCGCCGACTTGGATAATCCAAGGACATTAGGACGCTGAAAGCCAAAGGCGTGGGCCTCCGCTGCCAATTCAGAGCGAGAGAGAAATGCATTGGACCACCGAGCAAATGGAACATTGTAGCTTCGAGAAAATGAAGTCTTCATGCTCGCACAGGTGTTACCAGTTTTGCCGCGAAGATCAGCCGCGGTAATGGGTCGAAAACCACCGTTAAAACAAATCTCACTTTTACTATGGAGCCCTTTGCCCATCAAAGCAGATGCCGTGACAATCTTGAATACACTCGCTGCTGGCCACTTCGCGGTTGTCGCATGAGAATTTGCTAAAGCTCCATCTTCGTAACCAAGCGCGGTGAGAACTTCGCCTGTCTTGATGTCGACCACCGCCACCGCTGCTTCAGGAACATCGTAGTCATCAAAGAGTGTAAAGAGCTTCTTAGAAAGTACCTGATTGACCCCCGGAAACTTTACTTCCTTTTTCTGGCTGCGTTCACTCACCATCTGCTTCAGGCGGCTTTCAGCGGCAACTGGCTTAACCTCAGCTTTGGGTTGGGGCAATGTCGCTTCTTTTTTTACGTCGATTTGCTTTCGGGCTTCGGGCACATCCGGCAACTGGACAGTGGGCTCGGGCTCCTGAAGGACTGCGTTACGAGTTTTGGATTGCTGCGCGTCAGTGGCGATGGCTCTGGCCATAACAGGTTTAGCTTTTTCAACATCTCGGTTGTTTTTGACCGTATCCCCAATATGACTTGAAGCTCTCAGAATATTCGGAGTTTCAGTAGCAGTGTTCGAAGCCTGCTTGGGAGCTGTGCTTGGCTGGTCTTCGCCATCCGGCAGGAAAAGCATGCCCACTGCGACCACCCCACCGAGCATACTCGCTAGAAACACCTTGCGGGAAGCTTCACGAGTACGCCTGCGACTTCGGCTTCGTTGCATACTGTCATTGGCCACTGTCAACATGGTGCGATTTCGCCCCGTTAACCGGCTCTTGTACTTCATGTCTCGCACTCTACTACAAGTGCCTTACACAAGGATCGCGGTCAAATCTTTTTCCTAACAGATTGTCGCGATTTGCAACGAAAGGGGCTCAGTACGTACTAGCGCAAGCGCATCAAGAAGCACTTATGGAAGCAATTATTCAGCCTGGATTCACTCGGATCCGTTGACGACTTGGGCCTGATGTGCGAGCTGAAGAGCCCGGAAGAATCCGGGAGTGTATTCTAGCAAGGAGACGGTAATGGTTTCAGATATTTTCAATCCTGAGAAGTGGGACGAAGTAGAGGGATTTAATCTCAGAGATATTACGTATCACCGTGCGAAAAATCAGGGCACAGTTCGCATCGCCTTCAATCGCCCCGAGGTACGAAACGCTTTCCGTCCAAATACAGTCGATGAACTTTACCGGACATTAGACCACGCTCGTATGTCATCGGATGTTGGAACAGTCTTAATCACTGGCAATGGACCGTCCCCTAAAGATGGTGGCTGGGCATTCTGCTCCGGAGGGGACCAGCGCATCCGTGGAAAAGACGGCTACAAATACGAAGGCGCGGATGAAGGTAACGTAGATCAAGCAAGGCTCGGCAGACTTCATATTCTCGAAGTTCAGCGACTGATCCGCTTCATGCCTAAAATTGTAGTCGCTGTCGTTCCGGGTTGGGCAGTAGGAGGCGGTCACAGCCTTCACGTTGTTTGTGACCTGACCATCGCGAGTAAAGAGCACGCTGTTTTCAAACAGACCGATCCAGATGTAGCGAGTTTTGATGGCGGTTACGGCTCTGCCCTACTCGCACGCCAGTGTGGGCAAAAGCGCGCCAGAGAAATCTTTTTCCTCGGTCACAACTACTCAGCCGACGAAGCATTTCAGATGGGTATGGTTAACAAAGTTGTACCTCATGCAGAACTTGAAGATGTTGCTCTCGAATGGGCCGCGACCATGAACAACAAAAGCCCGACCGCGATGCGCATGATTAAATATGCCTTTAACATGATAGACGATGGCCTTGTTGGCCAGCAGCTCTTTGCCGGCGAAGCAACACGCCTAGCCTACGGTACCCCTGAAGCTAAAGAGGGTAGAGAATCATTTGTTGAAAAACGTGAGCAGGATTTTCTTCAATTCCCGTGGCACTACTAGAATTGGATTCACTCAATCACAGGTAGCCGTAAGTCCGGCTTACCGATGCGTGCCTGATGCAGCCTTCCAATCAGCGGTGCGGTCCACAAAACCAACTGATGGTCCGGGTGAAGCCCTCGAAATTTCTGAAACGCTCGCTCGAATTCGATGTAGCTGTCTTGACTCATAACCTGATGAACCGATGCCCTGGTAAACCTAGCATCTCGAGACAAGGCGACTGAGAACCAACGCCGAGCACTCTCTAAATCCTTATCCCGGTGCCTTGCAGCGGCACCCTTTTGGAAAGCCAGGCCCACACTCACGGGATTAAGCTGCTGAAGTTTATTCATCACTTCATCAAACAATGCCCAATTCTGGGTTAACCGATAAAAGTCGGCCGCCACCCGATAGCCAAGATAGCTGCGAGGAAATTCCTTAATCACCTGGCTCGCAGCCACGCCACCAACCTCTATTCGATGCCTTGCAACACGAACTAAAGCATTCGCTAACGCTTCTGACTGATCGTAGGCATCACAAAACTCGCTAAATTCCGCTTTCTGATCGGCATCAAGCGTCCCGGCGTCCAGGCCTGCCTGCTCTTTAAGCTTATACGGGGCAAGTCGCTCCAAAACTTTCAGCTGCGCTTGCCCCAGCATGAGCAGTGCCTCACCCCAGGCTAATTCCATTTGGGCAACCATCGCCCGGCCCTTCACCCCATGAATGACCAGGGCCGCTCGGATTCCCGCCGGAAAAAGCGCGATATTGTCGGCACGTAAAATTTCTAATGTGTCCTCAAATGACTTGGCCCGCATCAGTGGATGATCACCAAAACGGCTCAAATGCTGCCCATAAAAATAAGCTGCAATATCTTGTGCGTCGTCTAAATCAACATCATCCGAGACAACAATTTCTTTTTGCGACGACACCCCGGAGCAACCACTCACGAGCCATGCTGCACATAGAAAAATCGAGATCTTTTGTCGTAATAATTTATTCATGTCCGTATTCGTTTTTTACCACAAACCGTTATCCAGCTGAAAATATTCTTTGGCATTTGGCTCAGTTCATCTTGTCTTTCGAATACCAAGTACCGTGTATTGAGTTTAAATGGCCTTGTGGCAGTCCACCGTCCACCGCCTTGATGCAGTATGTTTTTGATATGGAGAGCTTATCAATGTAAGTAAAGAGCCTACCTGCACCAATATTTCCTCAAGATGTTGCTGGGCTCAGCACCTCACCTTGGGTTAAAATAACTTCTATGAGTGGTCACAACCGAGGCATATTTTTAGATAGAGATGGTGTTTTAATACCGCTTCAAAATGAGCGCGCCGACGTCGAAAAGAGTGAAATCTTTCCGCATGTTGGCGAAGCTATCCGAAAGATTCGCGACCTGGGCTACACTGTCTTCTTAGTCACGAATCATACCCCAGTCGCCCACGGCTTGATCTCAGAATCCAAGCTTGAAGACCTTCACTGCAACCTCGTCTGTTTCATCTCAGAGCAAGACCCGATGGCTTTCATCGATGGTATCTATGCCTGCCCTCATGATCCGAACGGTACTGAAGAAAAATACACAGAGAAGTGCGAATGCCGATTCCCTGAAGCATCCCTACTCCACCAAGCATCCGGGGATTTCTCCGTTGATTTAGGCCGCAGCTTCGTCGTTGGAGACCACGTCTCGAGTGTTGTCGCAGGCCATCTCGCGGGCGCTAAAAGCATTCTCGTGGAAGGACCACGCAATGAATTACCGCTCGAAATCACCCGCGATATTCCCGCAGAGCTAAGTACCCCGGATGCTAAACTTAAAGACCTTCTTGCTGTTGCCGATTGGCTCAAAGAAAACGAACCCTAAAGCCCCACAAGCGTGGGAACCTTCACACCCGGTAAAGCCTCAGCATAACACGTATTGATTTCTTCCTGGGTCAGGCAACG
>JABJBS010000214.1 GCA_018668695.1 Deltaproteobacteria bacterium | reverse complement strand
CGAAAAATACCGAGAACAGTTACGAGCCGATGACCTCGCCGACGATAAGCGGGGGCGGGTTGAAAAGAGCTTTGCTAAAGTCAAAGCTGAGATGTCGCAATTGCTGGATGGGCTGGAGCTGCATCCCAAGCAGATTGATCAGATGGTGGGACGAATCAAAGCGTTTGTCGTTCGGATCAACAAGGCAGAGATTGAGATTGCGCGGCTTGAGCGTAATCTTGGCCTATCGGGTGACCGGATAGCAGCCTTAGTAGATGAAGCTGAGGCCAGTGACGAAGGTAAGGAGCGGGTGAAGAAGGAACTCGCACTTGATGACGACGGTCTCAACGATCTGACACGGGTTCTCGTGAGTTGCAGACTTAAGCTTGTGCGTATTGAACGTGAAGCTGGGGTGTCGATTGACCAAATCTGGGAAACCTATCACGCTGTGGTTCAAGGCGAGCGTAAAGCAGAGGATGCGAAGGCAGATCTGGTCGAGGCCAATCTAAGATTGGTGGTATCTATTGCCAAGAAGTACACCAACCGAGGCCTCCAATTTTTAGATCTAATGCAAGAAGGCAATATCGGCCTGATGAAGGCAGTGGATAAGTTTGAGTATCGGCGAGGCTATAAGTTTTCCACTTATGCCACCTGGTGGATCAGGCAGGCGATTACTCGCGCCATCGCAGACCAGGCCCGAACCATTCGAATTCCGGTCCATATGATTGAGAGCATTAACAAGCTGATTAGGACCAGCCGCTACTTGGTGCAGGACTTTGGCCGTGAGCCGACCCCTGAGGAAATTGCGGAAAAGATGGAGTTGCCGGTCGATAAGGTTGAGAAAGTCCTAAAAATTGCGAAAGAACCCATCAGCCTGGAAACACCGATTGGTCAGGAAGAGGATTCTCAGCTTGGGGATTTTATCGAAGATAAAAATGTTCCCACACCGGCTGAAGCGGTCATTATGGGCAATCTTTCCGACCAAACTCGAAAAGTATTATCCACATTGACACCTCGTGAAGAAAAAGTGTTGCGCATGCGTTTTGGCATCGGCGAAAAGAGCGACCACACGCTAGAAGAAGTGGGTCAGGATTTTGAAGTTACTCGAGAACGTATCCGCCAGATTGAGGCGAAAGCACTTCGAAAATTACGTCACCCATCCCGCGCTAAGCGTCTAAAATCATTCGTAGATTAATATATCCAGCAGCTCACTCATTTGGTTTTAAGGCTCTTGCAGCTTTTTCAAACCCGATCCGTGATCTAGCGGGGAGTTTAATTCCCTGCATTGCGTTGCCAACTGCAGAGTCGCATGCTAGAGACGCCGCAACTCACGACTTATTTCGAGTTGTGTAATTGGGGCATGACCTTCTGCGAAGGGCCTATAGCTCAGCTGGTAGAGCCGTCGGCTCATAACCGATTGGTCCCAGGTTCGAGTCCTGGTGGGCCCACCACAGAAACCATTTTCGGGTCAAGCCTATAAGCTTTTCTCTACGGAGATAAGCGGGAGGCACACAGCGTGCGGCAACGTTTGCTTGATTTGTATGAAGTTCAGAAAATCGACTCACTGGTTTTCGAAATCCAAGAACGTCGCAAGACTATCTCTCTACGACTCCAAGAATTAGAAGAGCAAGGACAAGATGCTCTGCGTAAAATTGAAGGCTTGGAGTCACAATTAATCGGCTTAGAGAAGCAGGCCCGTGGTCAAGAGAACACGGTTCAGGCTGAAAAGGTCAAGATCAAGAAGTGGGAAGCACGTCTCCAAGAGATTCGTAATCAGCGAGAAGCTTTGGCTTTGAGCCGTGAAGTAGACGGCGCCAAGCGTTCAGTTGAAAAGGCAGAAGAAGAAACTCTTGCTATCTGGAAACAGAAGGAAGACATGGAGCTTGAGATCGAAACCTTACGCGACAAGCACACCGACCTCGGGGTTGGCGCTGCTGATGAAGCGGACAAGGTAAAGCAGGCAATCGTAGACGCTGAAGCCGAGACAGCTCGGCACTCGGCTCGACGCGAGGCACTGGTTAAGCAAATTCCAGGTAACGTGGTTCGCACTTACGACAGAGTTCGTGCAAAACGCCGCGGTACGGGCGTAGCGATTGTTTCCAACGGTTCCTGCAAAGGTTGCCACGTGAAGCTTCGCCCTCAGCTTTACAATATGCTGCAACGTGCCGACTCTATTGAGGAATGTCCTCAGTGCCAGCGCTTAATGATTTGGGAAGGTCTAATTCCTGAAGCTGAGGCTGAGGCTGAAGTTACAGTAGAAGCGACTGCATGAGTCAGGCCCAGCCCGGTCGTCAGGAACTCATAGATTTCCTGGCAGGGTCAAAGGTTGTTCAGGCAGCCGTTCAAGATGCATTCCCAGCCGTGGATAAGGCTACTCTTTCGAGTATTCTTGGTGCATCTTCCCCGCCATCTCCATCTCCCGAAAAAAATCAGCCCGCTCCTCAAAAGCGCGCAGTGCCGAGCGGTCTTGTTTTTTTACATACCGATGGTGCATGTCGTGGTAATCCGGGACCAAGCTCCGCCGGATGGATTTTTAGCGAGCCTAATGGTCCGATCTTTCGACGTGGTGGGGCCTTTTTAGGCAAAGCGACGAACAATGAAGCTGAATATGTAGCTGTTATTCTCGCCCTTGAAGACGCTCTTAAAATTGGTGTGAGTGAGGTGAAGCTTCATGCCGACTCCGAACTCCTGGTGAAGCAAGTCAACGGTATCTACCGGGTCAAGAATCCTCGAATTAAAGAGCTCTACACGCAACTGATGGCGTTGGCGAGAAAGTTTAAGAACTTTGAAGCCAAGCATGTGCGACGGGAATTCAACCAAGAGGCCGATGCCGAGGCAAACCGAGCACTCGACGAAGCAAAGTAATTCTTGGTCGGTTTTTCCTTTTCTTTTCAAAGTTCTCTGCTAAAGAAAGCTTAGCTTAACGGAGTAGGTCGGGTAATCGCCGGTAATCCATTGGATTGCGGGAGGAAAGTCCGAGCTCGATAGGATAGGGTGCTGGCTAACGGCCAGGCGAGGCGACTCGACGGAAAGTGCCACAGAAAAAAAACGGCCATCCTTAACGCTCTTTGGGTGTGAGATGGTCACGGTGAAAAGGTGCGGTAAGAGCGCACCGCGGTGGCGGCAACGTTCACTGGCAAGGTAAACCCCACCTGGAGCAATGCCAAATAGGGACCCGTGTTTCGAGCAATCGAAATGCTACTGATCCGGTGGTCAGGGTTCGGGTAGGCAGCTGGAGCGGCAGAGTAATTTGTCGCCTAGATGAATGATTACACAAAAACAGAACTCGGCTTATAGACCTACTCCGCTTAAGCACCTCACGCTCTCAAAAACGGCAGGCCAGTTTCGAAGACTGGTCTATGTCGTTTGAACGAAGTGATTGATCTTGTGAGATATTTCATAGCCTGCATCTTCTTGTAAAAAATGCCCAGCACCGCGAATGATTCCTGGCTTGTAATGAGCAACACCTGGAATCAAAGCTTGAAAATAATCATAGAGTGAACTGCTCACCGGACACTGATTCGAAAATAGAATGAACGCAGGTTTGTGCCAGTTTTTAAGAAACGCTTTGGCTTTCAAGGTTGCCTCAGCCACTTCCCCTGATTGCATTAAGGGAACCATCTTAGGCCACCAAGCAGCACCTGCTTTGTAACGAAGATCTGGGAAGGGTGCATTGTACCCCTTAATCGCCTCAGAAGAGATGTTGGGGCAACTTGCCGCAAACACCAGGCCAATGGGAATACGTTGGCCAGCGGCTTTCATCATCGCTTTCCACATCAAAAGTCCTGAAAGGTTTTTCGCGAGCTTTCTTTTGTTCATGTGTTGAGTATCGATTCGATTAGAGTGGGGCGGAAGCCCAGCATTCATAATCACGAGCCGCTCAACCCGCTTCTTGAGAGCTTCTACACTTGTGAGCCCCGTGGTACCGCCCCAATCTTGGACCACCATCGTGACGTTGTTTAAATCGAGATGCTCTACGAGTGTGATCAAAGTATTGGTGTGAAGGTGATGAGAGTAATCGTGCATATGGACGAGCTTGTCGGAACGTCCAAAGCCGACAAAGTCGGGGGCAACCACTCGGTAACCTGCTTGCGTAAAAGTGGGAATCATCTTGCGGTATAAAAAAGACCAAGCGGGCTCGCTATGGAGACACAAAATGGTTTCTTTTGCGTCTTTGGGTCCTTCGTCTAGGTAGTGTACCCGAAGACCGCCTATCTCGAGATAGTTTGGGGCAAATGGGTAGCCGAGACGGGAAAGGTCTTCAAAGCGTGATTCAGGGGTTCGTAAGAAGTCGGGGGTAACGGGCATCGAAGAGACCTATGGTTCCATCTGCGCCTTGTCAACTCAGGTGTCGGTGGCAGGCTTCTCATGGCGTTTGCGGTATAGAATTCGCGCACCAAGAATTCCCAATTCGAAAAAGAGTACGAGCGGGATGGCCATTAGCATCTGCGTAAAGGGATCGGGTGGTGTGAAGAATGCAGCCAAGACAACCGCGACAACGATCCAGTATTTACGTTTGGTGGCGAAAAACTCAGGTGATGTGATCCCAGCGGCGGCCAAGATCCACATGACCAGAGGAAGCTCAAAAACGATTCCAAATGCGAGCAACAGACGGATAACGAGAGAGAAGTAGGCGCCTACTGAATAAGTGGCTTCGACCGAATCGGGAACCATTTGAACCAGGTATTCAAAACCGAGGGGCAAGACGATATAAAATGAGAAGGCACCGCCGAGGCAGAAAAACCCGGAACCCAAGATGACGAACGGAGCAAGCCACCGTCGCTCGTTTTGGTAGAGGCCGGGGGCTATGAACAGCCAGAGCT
>JABJBS010000213.1 GCA_018668695.1 Deltaproteobacteria bacterium | reverse complement strand
TTTAACTACTCAGGCTTGGGGACTTTTTCCCAATCGGCTAGAAACTTTGCAAGGCCAGCATCGGTGAGAGGGTGAGCGACCAACTGCTTAAGTACCTTAAACGGGATGGTGGCGACATGAGCTCCGGCCAAAGCGGCATCCACTGCGTGGCGGGGCCCTCGAATGGAGGCTGCAAGGACCTCTGTTTCTAAGCCATGGATGTCGTAAATGTTGACCAATTCATCGACGATTTCCATGCCCACGTGAGAGATGTCGTCTAGACGGCCAATAAATGGAGATATGTAGGTTGCTCCCGCCTTGGCGGCCAAAAGCCCTTGAGCGGCTGAGAAGCAGAGCGTGACGTTGGTTTTGATGCCTTTGGAGCTCAGAACCTTGACTGTTTTTAGGCCATCGATGGTGAGGGGAACCTTCACCACGATGTTGGGGTGAATCTTCGAGATTTCGAGGGCTTCAGGCAGCATTTTGTCATGCTCTGTTTCAACGCACTCAGCGGAAATGGGCCCATCAACGATTTGGCAGATTTCTTCAACCGTACTTTTGAAGTCACGGCCGGTTTTGGCGATGAGAGAAGGGTTTGTGGTGACACCATCTAAGATACCCCAGCTTGCCGCCTCTCGAATTTCTTCCACATCGGCGGTGTCGATAAAGATTTTCATTTCTCTTGCTCCTGCTGAGTTTACGTAAAAACCAAACAATTCCGATATGCTGACGGGCTCTCAGTGTCAACCTGGCGGCTTTTTTAGGGTTGGATCACGGTAGATCGCGATATCTCCCTGTTTTCTAAGCAGTTACGGTGTTGAAGCTTGACAAATATCCCAGTGGACCCTAGAAGGCGCAATCCGTATACCGGGCTGGCCAGAGTGATGTTTGCCAGATCGGAGCGGTGTGGGTCATACGCCCGCAAAAGTAATCCTTGGAGGATACGCATATGTACGCAGTAATACGCACTGGAAACAAACAACATCGCGTTGTCAAAGGCGAACGCCTTAAGATCGAAAAGCTAGCTGGCGATGTAGGTGCTGATTATCAGTTTACCGACGTTCTGTTAGTTGGTAATGAAGATGACGTAAAAATCGGCACTCCTGTAGTGAGCGGCGCAGCCGTCTCTGCAAAGATTGTCGATCAAGGTCGTCACTCTAAAGTTGACGTTTTCAAGCGCAAGAAGCGCAAAGGCTTTCACAAGCTTAAAGGTCACCGTCAGCCATTTACCGAAGTTGAAATTTTAGAAATCAACGGATAATTCGGTCTAACACAACAAACGAAGTGAGTTGCAGTCATGGCACACAAAAAAGGTCAGGGTTCTACCCGTAACGGTCGCGATTCCAATCCTAAGTTCCGCGGCGTCAAGCGTGCCGATGGTATGTACGTTAAAGCAGGTAATATTCTTGTACGCCAAACAGGCACCAAGATTCATGCTGGACGTAGCGTAGGAATGGGCAAAGATTTCACATTGTTCGCTCTTGAAACTGGTGTTGTAAAATACCAGAAGAGCAAGAACCGCACTGTAGCGGTCATTGTAAACGCTTCCTGACCCCATCGGTCTGGAAAGCGGTAAGCGCCCCTTCCCGTGAGATACAAATTCATAGATGAAGCAGCTATATTGACCCGTTCAGGTAATGGCGGGTCAGGTTGCGTTTCCTTTCGACGCGAAAAGCACGTACCTCTCGGTGGTCCCGACGGCGGCAACGGTGGTCGCGGCGGTGATGTTGTGATCTATCCTGATACACAAATCGCTACACTCCTCGATTATAAGTTTCAGCCTCGACACTTCGCAGACAATGGTCGCCCTGGTGAGGGTAACCAATGTTCTGGGCGTGATGGCGAGCCGATGATTCTGCGCGTTCCGGTCGGAACGGTTGTTTACAACGAAGAAACCGGTGATGAGCTTGGCGATTTGTGTGAGCCTGATATTCCTTTCGTCGTGGCACAGGGTGGCCGGGGCGGAAAAGGCAACGCGCACTTTAAAACATCAACACGACAAGCACCTAAATTCTCCCAGCCCGGTGAGCCAGGGGAAGAGCTAACTTTACGGTTCGAGCTTAAGCTCATCGCAGATGTTGGTTTAGTGGGAATGCCAAGCGTTGGTAAGTCTTCGTTGATTGCGCGGATGTCGTCGGCCAAACCTAAGATAGCTGATTATCCATTTACGACTTTGGCACCCAATTTAGGTGTCGTTAAATTTGGTATTACTGAGCACTACGTTGTCGCGGATGTACCAGGTCTCATTGTTGGTGCTTCAGATGGCGCCGGTTTGGGCTCAAGGTTCTTACGCCACGTTGAACGTGTACGACGTATCGCTCACTTGGTAACCGTATGCTCAGAAGAACCCGGGCGAGATCCTATTGAAGATTTTGAAGCGATTGAGAATGAGCTTAAGCTGCACGACGAGAAGTTGTCGCAGGTTGAGAAGGTTCTTGTTTTGAATCGAATGGATTTACCGGATGTTCAGGAAGAAGCTGAGCGGATTGGAGAATACGCTAAGGAGAAGGGTCTTCCCTTCTTCGCGATTTCAGCCGCAACAGGCGAGGGCATTCAAGACCTCATTAATTACCTTGGTGAGGCGATCAACAAGTCACGCGCCTTGGCCGAATCTGAATCTGAGTCCGAGGCTTAGCCCCAGCGTTCTTAGCCCAGCCGGGCACTTTGTCTAATGTAAATCTGTAGGTAAACCAGCGAGAAGCTCTCGTGCTTGCGTCACCCAAGTTTCATTGTCTCTTTGCAAGAAGAAGCTCGACTCTTCGTAGTCTGCAATGGCTTCGGTGAGGGCTGTGCGAGCTTGGTCGTGAAAGCCTGCATCAGCAAGGCAGCGACCTAGAATGGTTTTGTGCTTAACCCGAGGTGCTTCTTCAATAAGTTTGGCGAGAACCTCAAGCGCTTTATTCGAATCTTCGATTTGCAGATACCCAAAAGCGAGGTCAAGCCAGGGGTCGTAGTCGCGAAATACCCGGTCCAAACTAATTACTTTTTCGAAATAGGTGGCAGCTTGTGCGTGCTCGCCATTGGCACTGAGGCACCGGGCGATTCCGTATAAACATTCAGCGTCGTCGTCATCCTCTCGGTGACAGGCCAAGAAAATTTCAGAACTCTCTGGAATGCGTTGGTCTTCAAAAAGTGCCCAAGCTAGAGCAAGCTTATTTTCCTGGCTGGGAGTTTCATTGACCTGTGACTGCAGTGAGCGAATCGATGGCCCTTTGCGCATAGGAAATGGAATGGCCGCCAGACCACTGCCACTGCCATCGGCGGAGGCTGCTTGGAGCTCAGGCAATTTGATGAAGAAGAAGTAGATAAATCCACCAATTGGCATGAGCAAAATGATGAGGATGTACCAATAAAAGTCTGCTTTACGCCGTAGCGCATCCACAAACATCCAAAGGCTAAATCCAAAGCCCAATATATTCAGTAAGTCAGCCATTTAGTTATTCCGATGAAGCTATTCGAATCGTTTAAGAATACCGCAGTCGCGTAGGACTTGCTACGAATTATCAATTAAATGGCCTCTGTAATGGCTTTTGCCAAGGCCTGAGCGTCATTTTGCACAAGGGTTGTACTCGGCCACCCTACACCGAGCCCACGTTCAACGTCGGGCTTGGGGATGATGTGGTAGTGAACATGCATGACGGCCTGGTGAGCACTTGTGCCATTGTTTTGAAGGACATTGTACTCTTTGGTCCCTGTGGCAGCCATGACCGCTCGGCAGAGCCTCGGTAGAACTCGCCCAATTGCTGCTGACGACTCGTCTGAGAGCGCATCGAGCGTGGGCGCAGCTTCCTTAGGAATAACCAGTGTATGTCCGGGGCTTAAGGGCCCAATATCCAAAAAGGCGTAGACCAAGTCGTCTTCGTAGACCTTGTAAGATGGAATGTCACCGCTCAGAATTTTCGAGAAAATTGTTTCTGCCATGGATGCTGAATTTCATAATCTTTGTGTGGGTGCAATCCCGTCTCGACGTAAGACCTTTGTTCTAACCATAAATCAGCATTATAGTGTTCTTACTATGAATTTAATCTGCCCTGCTTGCCAATGGTCTTCCTCTTCACCGCCCAAACGTGTGGTCATTACAGGGAATTGTCCAAGCTGTTCAGGGCAGGTTTGGCTGGAGGCTCCAAGCCCCTCTGATATTTTTCCCAGTTTGGTGGCGATGAGCTTTGAGCCGGGAAGTAACTTGGCTCAGAAGCTGGTGGCCTTTCACCGGGAGACGCCCCTGGTGGGTGTGCCGGGTCCCGAGCAGGCCGTACCCCAGGAAATCGCTGAGGGTAGCCGAGAAATATTGTCGGCGGCAATTTTACCAGCTCCCCCAGTGGTCAATTCAGAAGATGGTGCTGCAACGGGTGTTTTTAAGCTACCTGAGATGCCGAGCTTAAGCTCGGAAGGTGATTTGACGGCGAACCTTACGGATGTGGTAGTTGTAGTCGGTGAAACGACTCTAAGCACCGGAGACTCTCAGGAAGTCGATTTGGACGACCTCGGGGTTGAGCTTTGGGCTGATTCCCCTGCTCCGGCTTCCGAGAGGGAATCAACGTCTTTTGCCAATGTTCCCTTGCCAGAGTTACCGGCATTTTCAAATCAGGTAGCAAACGGAACCGGTTACAATGATTTTGTAGAGTTTAATGTTGAGCCTGTGGTTGTTGATCAAAGCTCGGCCTCTTGGATGAGTGCGTTTTTGATGGGTAGTCTATCCTTGGGACTTGTGCTCTGTGCATTTTCATACGGTCAGACGTTGGCGCAGTGGCGTACACAGGAAATCGTGATTCCTCCGCCAACCCGTCATGAAATGGCGATGGATGTGTGGGCGCAAGGGCTTCAAGCTGTAAAAGGTGAAAATCCAGCGGCGGCGATGAAACTGATGGAAGAGTTTTTAAGCTTAGGCGGCGCTGGAGTTGAGGTTGATCGAGTTCGAGCGGTTGCAGCTTTAAAACT
>JABJBS010000212.1 GCA_018668695.1 Deltaproteobacteria bacterium | reverse complement strand
TTGCCGGTTTTGGCTAACTTGCCAATGAGCTCACCGTTGGTGACTTCGCCTGAACCAATTTTCCAGGCTTCCATATCGAGTTTGATGAGTAAATCAGCAGCTTCCATCGAAAACGGCGTGGAGAGGAATAAGAGACCCGATTCACGGGCGTGTTCGCTTAAGCCTACCCATTGCTCGGGTGTGAATTCCATTCGCTGCCAATACTCGTAGCGGGTATCGTCTTGCCGGCTGAATTTGATTCGCCAAGGCTCGCCAGGTGTCGACTCGGCGGCAGCGATGTGCGTCTGGAATTTGATGGCATCAGCGCCGGTACGAGCAACTGCATCAATGTAAGCGTGAGCTTGCCCAAGGCTGCCATCGTGAGCTTGAGCAATCTCTGCAATAATCAATGTGGGATGGTTTGGCCCAATCCCTTTTCCCCCAATATTCATCATAGCGAGACTCCCTAACATTGCTGATTTCAAACATCAATGCCAGTGAATCCAAGCTCTGACCGGGTTGATCTTGTAGATTAATTGTGGGTATGGAGCCCGTAATAGTGGGCTTTGGTGCGGCGCTCTCAAGCCGCAACTCTTGAGGGGTATGAACAGTCATGAAGGCATTGATTACAGGCGCAGCCGGTTTCATTGGTTACCACCTGGCAGAGAAGCTCCTCAAAGAAGGTCACTTCGTTTGTGGTATCGATAACATTAATGATTACTATGATGTATCTCTTAAGACCGCACGACTAAAGCGTTTGGAAGCACACGAAAATTTTAAGTTTGTCCGGCTGGATATTGGTCTTGATGAAGAAAGTCTCACCAAAGTAGTTAAGGACTTTGAGCCAACCGTGGTGGTCAATCTCGCGGCTCAAGCGGGGGTTCGATATTCACTCACAAACCCTCGGGCCTATAACGACAGCAATATTGTTGGGTTCCTCAATATCTTGGAAGTCTGCCGGCATCAAAAGGTACCCCACTTATTATATGCTTCGTCGAGTTCCGTATACGGCAAGAATACGGCCATGCCTTTCTCCGTAAGTGATAATGTCGACCATCCGGTAAGCCTCTATGCAGCCAGTAAGAAATCAAACGAGTTGATGGCTCACTCTTACAGCCACCTCTATGGAATGAGCGTAACGGGACTCAGGTTCTTTACTGTTTATGGACCTTGGGGCCGGCCGGATATGGCGCTTTTTTTGTTCACGAAGGCGATTCTCGAAGGTAAGCCCATCAACGTTTTTAATTACGGCCAGATGCGGCGAGATTTTACTTATGTCGGCGATATTGTCGAGGGAATTGCTCGCCTGATGAAGTCACCTGCTCAACCAAATCCCGACTGGGACGGTGATAGGCCAGACCCGGCAACCAGTGAGGCCCCTTACCGGCTTTACAACATCGGTAATAACCAGCCCGTTGAGTTAATGCACATGATTGGAGCATTGGAGAAATGCCTCGGTCGTGAAGCTGAAAAGAATATGATGCCGATTCAATCAGGTGATGTTCCGGCCACCTTTGCTGATGTTCAAGCTCTTGAGTCAGCAGTGGGCTTTAAGCCACAGACAAGCATCGAGGATGGTATTGAGCGCTTTGTTGATTGGTACCGAGAATATTATGGCGTTTAGCCCTGATTCTGAAACAAATCGTAGGCCCCGAGTGATGATTGTAGGCGGTCCCGATGTTGACGCGCGTTTAGAACTCATGGGGGTTTTGGCGGATGATTTTGAGTTTGTCGTTGCCGGTTCAGATCATGCTTTAAAGACTCGATTTGAGAATAGGGGTTACGAATTTTATTACTATCCACTTGAACGCAGAAATAGGCCTTGGCTTGATGTTTATGCCTGCTTCAAGCTTTGGAAGGTTTTCCGCGAAGCGCGCCCACACTTAGTTCATACTTACGATACAAAACCTTCGATATGGGGGCGGTACGCTGCACGTTTAGCGGGCGTTCCGGTTGTTGCCGGAACATTACCAGGATTGGGCTCTCTGTATTCGAGCGATGCGGTAACAACTCGCGTTTTGAGAAGCGCTTATCGTGTCCTTCAGAAAATCGCGTGTGAATTTACCGATAGCACAGTTTTGCAGAATACTGGGGATTGGAAACAGCTCACAGATGAAGGTGTGCTTGACCCTAGTAAGGCGACGGTAATTTTGGGCTCGGGTGTGGATACGGAATATTACGCTCCTGACCAAGTCGCTGATCGAGTTCGAGAAAATCTTCGTGAAGAGCTTGGTATAGCAGAAGGTAAGGTGATTGTTCTGTTGGTGTCTCGAGTAATGAGAACCAAGGGCATACTCGAATACGCAGAGGCGGCCGAAAATTTGAAAGAAGATTTACCTGACGCAGAATTCGTCTTGGTGGGTCCTCATGATGATGAGAGCCGAGACCACTTAACCCCGGGCGAACTGGATGCGATTCAAAGCCGGTTAAAGTGGCTGGGACCTCGAAGTGATGTACGTGAGTTGATGGCGCTCAGCGATGTGCTCGTTTTACCGACGGCTTACCGTGAAGGTATACCGAGGGTACTGCTTGAGGGAGCATCGATGGGTTTACCTTTGATTGCGACGGACTCTCCAGGTTGTAACGAGGTCGTTGTACCCGGCGAGAACGGATACTTTGTGGAGCAGAGTGACGCTCAGAGTTTAGCTGAAGCAATTCGGAAACTGGTAAGCGAGCCGGCACTGCGACGGGACTTTGGCGTTCGGTCCCGAGAGTTTGCAGTGTCAAAGTTTGAACTTGGTGTTGTCGCTGGAAAGATAAAGGCTCTTCACCTAGACCTCTTGAGAAGCAAAGGCTTGTGCTGAAGACTCGTTCTAAATCAGCGCGGGAGAATTTATGAAGGTTCCATTTTTTCGACCAGATTTACGTGAAGATGAAGTCAATGAGGTTGCAGATACCCTGAGATCGGGTTGGCTAACCACAGGCCCTAAGGTGAAACGCTTTGAGGAGCGTTTTGCCCAAATGGTCGGAGCAAAGTTTGCGGTTGCGCTGAATTCCTGCACGGCTGGTCTCCACTTGGCGCTAGAGGCACTGGGGGTTGAGGCCGGCGATGTTGTATTGGTGCCGACCCATACTTTTGCTGCTACTGCCGAAGTTGTTCGTTACATGGGCGCTCACCCTCTTTTGATTGATTGTGATGTGGATACTTGCAACATGGATTTGCAAGATGCCAGTGCTAAGATTCAGGCGCTGCGCAGTGGCGAGCTGTCCGTTCCTATTCCAAAAGATGCGCCCGTGGTTGGTATCATGCCTGTTCATGTGGGCGGGTACATGATGGCGATTGATGCCATCGCTGAGTTTGCGGATGAGCACAATTTGTGGATTGTTGAGGACGGGGCACATGCATTCCCGGCTGCTTGGCGTAAGGATGACAGCTCCGAATGGATTCGTTGTGGCGCCAATACAGCACGAGTGTCTTGCTATTCTTTCTACGCCAACAAGACCATCACGACAGGTGAAGGTGGCATGGCTGTGACGGATGACGAAGAAGTTGCCGAGCGTATGCGGCTGATGTCATTGCACGGCTTGTCAAAGGATGCTTGGAAAAGATTTTCCGGAGGCGGTAGCTGGGACTACCAGATTGTAGCACCTGGTTATAAGTATAATTTAACGGACATCGCGGCGGCGATTGGACTTCATCAATTGGCGCGGGCCGAAGAAATGCGCCAAGCACGCGAGAAGGTGGCTCTTCGGTTTCTTGATATGCTTGCTGATGTGAGTCAGCTGACTTTACCGCTCAACAGCAACGACCGGATACACTCTTGGCATTTGTTTCCGATACGCTTGAATTTAGAAGAGCTGTCGGTGGATAGAGGCCAATTTATTGATGAATTACGAGACCTTGGAATTGGTACATCGGTCCACTGGCGACCTTTGCACCTACACCCGTATTATAAGGACTCGATCGGTTGGCAAGCTCAAGATTGTCCAAAGGCTAATTCTCTTTGGCCGAGGTTGATTAGTTTACCTATTTTCTCTCTAATGACTGAGGATGAGATTAACTACGTTGCGAGCTCTGTGAAGGCTTTGTGTGTTCGCTTAACTCGGTAGCATTAGGATGCGTAGAATGAAGTTAGGAATAAATTGGCGTAAGGCGAAACGGGTCATTCAATTTGGAATGGATCTCTTTGTTTTGTCTTCGGCGTTTTTGATTGCCTACTTGTTGCGTTTTGATTTTGAACTCAGTGAAATCAGCCGAAATGATTTGTTGGCGCAATTGCCTTATGTGGTAGCCCTCCAGATGACGGCTCTTTACCTCATGCGTGTACACACAATTATGTGGCGCTATGTTGGGCTTCGAGAGTTGAGTATTTTTGGCCGGGCAGCAATCTTGTCAGCGGTACCGCTGCTGTTGATTCGTTTTTTCTTACCGACAACCTTTGATGTTTGGAAGGTTCCGCTCTCCATCACGTTGATGGATACACTGATAGCATTTGGTGGGATTGTTGGAGCGCGCGTCTTAAGGCGAATCATACACGAAGGTTCGGAATCCCGTCTCATGGGTCCAAGCGCGGAACAAAGCAGGATTCCCGTGTTATTGGTTGGTGCTGGCCGGGCTGGGGTCATCGCTGCTCGTGAACTTAATTCGGTAAACGCCGGCCTCCGCGTCATGGGGTTTGTTGATGATGATAAACAGAAACTGGGATTGATGGTGCACGGGGTTCGCGTCGTGGGCACCACAGAAGATTTACCCGAAATAGTCGAGAGAATGGGTATCGATCATGTCGTCATTACGATTGCTACGGCATCGGGTGGGGAGATACGCCGAATCAAATCCTTATGCGATACAATTCCGATCAAGGTTCGAATCATCCCAAATTTACGCGAAATTTTGCAGGGTGAAGTTGAGATCAGCCGTATTCGTGATGTGGAGCTAGAGGATTTACTCGGCCGAGACCCGGTTTGCCTAGAAGAGTCGACCTTAAGTGAATTTATTGGTTCTAAAACGGTGATGGTGACCGGTGGTGGTGGTTCTATCGGCAGTGAATTGGCGCGTCAGATCGCGGCCTTTCAGCCTGAGAGAGTTTTAATAGTCGAGCGAGCGGAGCCGTCCCTTTTTACTGTCCATCACGAGTTGAGTAAGAAGTTCGATGGTATTGAGTTTTGTCCACTGATTGCGGACATCTCTGACAAAGCCCGAATGACTCAAATTTTTGATGAGTTAGGTAAAATTGTACCTGTAACAGTAATTAAAGCAGGACCATGTATAATTACACAAATTAAAACAGTTTTAACAGACGGCTACAATGCTGTTCAAATAGGTTATTTTACTGTAAAACCCAAATTA
>JABJBS010000211.1 GCA_018668695.1 Deltaproteobacteria bacterium | reverse complement strand
CGTTGGCTGAAGAAATGGGTGCGTCGGTTGGAGTTAAAAGTACCTGGGGAGAGGGCGCAACATTTTTCGCAAATTTCGCACTGGCTGAGCAGCCCGCTTCTGAAGTTGACGATATTGAATTCTCCGAGAAGGCTTGGTTGTTGGCTGATAAAGGTGCGACGGGAATCGCCTGTGAAGTTGAAGATATTGCAGAAGATTCTGCAGATGAGCCGATAAAGGGCGATGTAAAGGTTCTGGTCGTCGATGACTTAATGGAGATGAGAGAGCTTATCGCCAAGACACTGAAGGCGGAGGGCTATACTGTTCTTAAGGCGGCGAATGGTGAGCAGGCTTTCGAGGTTCTCATAGAGCATCGCCCAGACTTGGTCATAACTGATTGGATGATGCCTAAACTTTCTGGGCCAGATTTAGTAGCTAAGATTCGGGATCATGATGAGGTTTCCGGAACACCTTGTATTCTATTAACGGCTAAAAGTGACGTCGAAAGTAAGGTCATTGGGACGCAAATAGGTGCTGATGTTTTTCTGGGAAAACCATTTAACTCGCAGGAATTAGTCTCGGCGGTTCGGAACTTAGTTGCTCTGAAGGCTAAAGAAAAAGAAGTTGTCGATCTCAATCATTATATTACTGAGAGCGTGCTCAAGCGATACCTGCCGCCCTCGCTCATAACAGAGATAGTGGCTGGCAGATTGAGCATGGATAAGCCTGCGGAGCTTCGGCCCATTACGGTCTTGTTCAGCGACCTTGCGGGATTCACAAGAATCTCGGAGATTTTAGGTCCCGAACTGATTGCATCCTTCCTCAATGCATATTTCACTAAAATGAATGAAGTTATTTTTGAGCACGAGGGGACCATCGATAAGTTTATTGGTGACGCCATCATGGTGATGTTTGGTGCTCCGAATGATGTGGGCAGTGAAAAACAGGCCCGCTTGGCAGTTGCTTGTGCCCGTGCGATGCAGCGAGAGATGACGGCCTTGTGCAAGCAGTGGAATGATAACGGAGCCGGTGGTCTTAAAATGAGAATCGGAATACATCAGGGCCCGGCCGTGGTGGGTAATTTTGGCTCTGACCAGCGTTCTGATTACACCTGTATTGGACCTACGGTAAACTTGGCTGCCAGGATTGAGTCGGCGGCTTTGGATGGATCGACCTTTGTTTCTGGTGCAATCCGTTCTCATTTGGGAGAGGGTGAGGCCAGGCCTGCGGGTGAGTTTGAACTCAAGGGATTTAAGGAAAAGCAGACTCTTTACCGCGTTGTTGAGGAATCTAGCTGAGACAGCGCTGTGGCGCTTTGAGCCCTGCTTTATTCTAAGATAGAATATCAAGAGAACTCGGATGTATCATTACTTTGGGGGCAATTGTGGCGACCCATTCAGAGCCGTCCTATTTTACCTGGAGAACACTGGCGCTTGCGGTTTTAGCCGCGCTGATTTTCGGAGTGGTTTGGATAAGCCAACCAGATGTTGGTTTGGAAGCGGCTCGCAGTGTGACACTCCAGGCGGGGCACCGGCTTTATTTCGAAGCCACCGCTGACGGACAAATTATCTATACAAATGGGCCGCCCCGGCCGCCGCATCTATTTTCAAGAATTGTGAAAAAGAGTGGTTGGCGAACTTATATCTATTTGGAAACTCATTATGGGTCGTTTCTTCGATACAATCCTAAAACGGGTAAGATTGATGCATCGGGCAATCCCGATTTCTTTGGCAACCTTGAGCTCGACCCCGAGCTGCTCTTTTTAGAATGGCGCTCCGGCCGAATTACCCATCCTCTTAAAGACTCTAAACCTGCTCGCTCTGATGAGGCCAAAGCAACTCCGGCTGAGAAGTTTGAGCCGCAAACCAGTCCTGGAATGAGCACAGGCGAGCCGCCAGATCTGGGTGCGTTTAAAGATGATTTGGTCATACGTACCCGCGAGGATTTGTTATCGGTTTTTGGCTATCGATCGGTTGAAGGGGATGTCCGAATAGTGGGCACGGCGCTTAGTCACCTTGATGAACTCACAACATTAGAGTCTATTAAGGGCTCACTTATTATTGAGAACAATCGCGCATTGGTGTCGGTTCACGGTCTTCGAGGGTTACACTCGGTGGGCGGCGAAATACGGTTTGAGGGAAATAAAAGTTTACCAAACCTGGAGGGGCTAAGAAATCTACGAGAAGTTGGTAAGGGAATTCGAATTGCCAATAACCCTTCCTTGAGCACCTTGAGTGCGATGGGCTCGATACGGTCTCATGGAGGTCTGGATTTGGTTAACAATCAAAGCTTCCCAAAATGTGCTGAGGATTATCTGCTGAGCCGTGACGCGTTTAAAAAAGACCGAGCGACCTTGCTCTCGCATCGCACTGTACGGGAGGGTTGGGGTAGAGATAAGAGCTGTTCAGAGCCAACGCGTAAATTCCATAAACTGGCCCAAGATGTTTTAGACCGAGCACTGGAGCAAATGGCCCAGGCCATGTTGACACTCGACGAAGAGTTAAAAATGTCTATGGAGCAAAAATCGTCAGACCTTAAAGAGATGGAAAAAGAAGAGGCGGCCATGGAGGCTAGGCGTAAGGGTAAGCAAAGGGGGAATGGTGCGGGGCATGAGAATGGGGCACCTAAAGGGCAGCTTAACGAAGCCCAGTCGCCGGCGGCTTTTGTGATGCCATCGTTTGGAAATGAGGTGGGTGGAACAGAGCGGGTTGAGAAAATCGTTGCGGGCCATTTAAGAGGGCCATGTGTGCTCAAGGGTAAAGTGCTCAAGGGTAAAGTGCTCTCGGCGGAAGATCGAAGGAGGCGTTGCCAGGCCAAGCGGAAAAAGTGGCGAGTGACGATGAAGCGACCAGCCTACGTTTATATGTTGGAGAGCAAGCGTCAGCCGCAGCGGCGGCACATTGAATTTGGTTCCAACCCAGATGGGCGTTTGGCCCTGCATAATCAGGGCTTGATTATTGAAACAGCGGCCTTTTCTCCATGGAAAATGGTCTTGAAGAGAAAGTTTCCAAGCGGATTTGGTGCTCAAGAATATGTGAAAAAGCTTCGAGAAAAGTTGAAAAAACAAGAGAAGAGAAGGGCCGAACTCTTAAGGCAGCGAGCAGTACTGCTCAGAGACGAGCGGCGCAAGGCAGCTAAGTCAAAGAAGAGAGCATTTGATTAAAATAGTCGTGGCTTTGTTTTACGGCCAGGGACTTTGAGGCTTCCCTCATCTGTGGTTTATTCCACAGTGCCTGCACGGTTGCAGCTATATGTGGTGGAACTATTTTGACCGAGGTGTCATGCAAAAATTGATAGCCCGTTATCTAACCCCTTTGCTCGAAGTGACTGGCAATGAAGAGGTTCGCCGGGCGAGTGTCACCTACCATATAGCGGTTTCCGGCGTCGTTTTGGGTGTGGGGTACGCGGGAATGAATGCCCTACTGGGTATTTGGGTGGGTGCTTTAGCCAATCTTCTCTTTGGTTTGCTGTGGATGTTTATCGCGCGGCTTTGCCGAAGAGGGCACGTTAATAAAAGTCGCCATTTTATGCTTTTTGCAACGAATCTTCATATTTTACTCACAGCCCTGTTTATATTTGGACCGGAATGCGGCGGGCATCATTACTTATTGGCTTCTGCAACCGTTGGCTCGCTCTTTTTCACGCTGAATGAGTGGCCTTGGAAACTATTTTATCTCGTTTTTGGTTTAACGCTCTACATGCTGCTCGAGTACGAGCTTGTCTCTTATAATCCTGTAGAAACGATTCCACTCTCGGTGGCTCGATTATTCGAAGTCGTTTCGATTGGCGGCACCATCGGGTTCATTTTTATATTTTTATATTCCTACCAATTCGCGGTACTTCGGGCGGAGAAAAAGCTTGATAGAGCGCACCAGCGTTCCGAGGAACTCCTGCTCAATATTCTCCCGCTGCCCATCGCCGAGCGACTCAAGGTTGGCGAGTCGGTGGTAGACCGTTTTGAAGAGGTGACCGTCTTATTTGCCGACAT
>JABJBS010000210.1 GCA_018668695.1 Deltaproteobacteria bacterium | reverse complement strand
ATTTAATCATCATCAGACCTCCTAAGCAGTGGCGCCAGGTCAAAGATAGATTTGATAATGGTGCCTGCCTGGGATCGTGTGCCATCCTCTTGAATAACTCTGATCGTATGCCCAACACCAGCACGCTCACCCGCTTCGATATCTGATTCCTTATCGCCAATCATGATGCTCTCTGAAAGGACCAAATCGTATTCCTGCTGCGCCAGTAAAAGCATTCCAGGGTTTGGTTTTCGCATCTGGGACTCCCCGGTGAATTGAGGAATCACTCCATCAACATGAAATGGGCAATGGTAGACCTTAGTGATCTCAACATCTTCTTTTCGAAATTCTCCAATCATCCAGGTCGTCAAACGCAGGAAGTCGTCCTCGGTATAATACCCACGCGCGATACCTGACTGATTCGTGATGATAAAAAGTAAGTAGTTCTGCTTTTGAGCTATACGTAAAGCGTCAAAAATACCCGGCATGAATTCAAAATCAGCAATGTGTCCCACGTAGCATTTATCCACATTCACAATGCCGTCACGGTCTAAAAAAAGTGCTTTATTCATTGAGACGCTTACTCCGTCAACCGTATCATACCTCCACACGGTCCCCAGTTCGTAGCATCCTAAAAATCCGGCTGAATTCCAAAATTTAAGTAAAATTTACCTGACCTGCCATACACATCGTCGTCTGCTGAGCCAGCAACCACATATCTGCCCGGGCCAAGAACAAACGAAGCCATCTCACAAGTCCAAAGCGAAGCCACCTTCTAAAATGCTCAATGGAAAGTTAGAATTTGTTGGTTCGAAAGCAGAGCTGGCAAAGCTTCTGCTTTTCTTTGGGGCAGATTAAATTCTTAAGCCGGCAAACTGCCAGTAAGCACATACCGCAGAATCTGAACCACCTGCTCAGGGGTTTGGGTCACCGCCATAGCTGCGGCATCCACTTCTTTGAGCGGATGTAGATGCTCTGGTTGATGCATCACAATCAATGACTTACCAAGCGCCGCTGCAAAGCCAGCATCAAACGCGGCATTCCATTGCTTGTATTTCTCACCAAAACGCACAACCACAACGTCTGCATCCTGAATCGCTTTTCGAGTGCGGATGGCGTTGATCTGTGCACCTTTTCTGTCGTGCCAGAATTTATCCGGCTCAGCTCCAAGAATGGCCACACCACAATCATCACTGGAGGCGTGGTCGGTCACCGGGCTCGTAAAACGAATATCCAGACCTTCTGCGCCCGACATGACTTGGTCACGCCAATCTGTGTGAATTTCACCCGAGAGATACACTGTGAGCCCCATCTTTTTCTCCTTGAAAACGTCCTGGTGCCCTAAAGCATGAATCCTCAAGGATAGGAATAGCCCTAATCTTCCTGGGATGGGCAAAGTCTGACTTTCTGGGAACCATCAATTCTGCCTCACCCGGACAAACTATCAGGATCAAATAGTTAAATAATTCATGAAATGACATTTCACATCATAGAAACACCATTCAAATTCATTTAGGTTCCGGCGGCCTGAGAAAGGCAAAAAGTTAAACTAGAGGGAATATCCATGCACTTGAAGACAACCGTAATCACTATCACTATGCTTCTCGCGGGCTGCGCAACAACCGCAACGACCGAGCCAGCAGCTCCAGCCGCCGCTGAAACAGCAACAGTTGAAGCACCTGCTCAAACTGTAGCTGCAGCTTACACTGAATTTTCGAAAATCAATTGGGTTGCAGGCCCTAAAGGCGACCAAGGCCCATCGATGTCTCCAATCCATGGCGACCCAAAAACTGGCCCAGTATCTTTCATCTTCAAGATGCCTGCTGGTTATGCCAATG
Organism: Deltaproteobacteria bacterium; assembly: GCA_018668695.1. Taxonomy (NCBI): domain Bacteria; kingdom Pseudomonadati; phylum Myxococcota; class Myxococcia; species Deltaproteobacteria bacterium. Next base: position 5,154 of record JABJBS010000210.1, on the reverse strand, counting down.
GCCTTCACAGCCACCCTGCAGCTTACGCTGGCGCAGTAGTCTCCGGAACAGTGGTTCACGGTAAAACAGCAGAAGATAGCGTAACGCTTCCTGCCGGCTCTACTTGGACACAAGATGCTAACCAAGCACATTACACATCTTGCACAAAAGATGCTGAGTGCGTGGTTGTAGGTCACTTCGACGGACCTTTCGGTACGGTTGCTTCTGAGACTGCTCATGAAGGTGAGCTCGGCTCAATCATGACTACAGCTGAAAAAGCAGTATTCAAGCCACTTAACCCGAAAATGCCAAATGGCCCGCAGATGCTTATTCTCTCTGGTGACCACACGAAGGAAGCCTTTCGCGCGTTGGTTAAGGTACCTGTAGGTTTTAAAACGCCTATGCACATGCATGCGGCAAACTACGCTGGTGCTTCAGTCGTTGGTGCAATGCAGAAGAACGGCGGCGAAAAGCTGGGACCTGGTTCTATTTGGACACAGAAGATGAATGAAGCTCACATGAATGCATGCCTCAGCGACAAGCCTTGCATTTTCTTCATCGCAATGGACGGAGCATTCAGCATGACTCCGGCCAAAGCTGCTCAGTAAGTCAATTAACGGCAGAGCCGCTTCAAAAATGGTCCGGCTCAGACCAATCATTGTACAAGTGAGGCCTCGGTTTTCCCGTCGGAGATCCGGGGCCTTTTTTGTTCCCACGTGCACCACCGCGAAACGATTCATTTCTATCCCCAGAGCGTCACTACTTAAGTATTTGTAATTACGGGATTTGGTCTCATTCTTCTCGAGATTCAACACCCCGAAAAATTCAATAAATATAGGGTCATAGGATTAAACAATTGCAGGATACCACCTTGATTATTGCCGAAAAAAGACTTGTGGGTCACAGTCGTTTGGGTAACCATCGAGGTACAGTAATATAGGGAGTACAAGTAATGCGATTGAGCAACGTAGCTGTGTCTATTAGTGTTCTGATGTTTTTGAATCTACTGGCCTGCGGTGACAGCACCGGCATCGATGCGAGCGCCCTCCAGGACTTGCTGAACCAGCAAGAAGAAGCACTTATCTCGTTGGACAGCGGCACCCTCGAAGGGCCTTTCGTCATTCAACATGCCGTGACTCTCCTCGGAGCCGACGATGGTTCCACCATACTTACGGCTGCTGAAGGCGCGGTCCTTCTGGTAAGCGGTAATCCAGCAAAAATTCGCTTAGAAAATATAACCATCGCATCAGAGCACATCGGGCTCTTAGCCGAGTATGAAGGCGACCTCGAACTCGAAAATGTCACGTTCCAAAGTGCTCATGGCGTTGGTGCTTATATCCACAACGTCAACAACTTAACGGTGAACGAAACCACATTCAAAGGCGGAGTCACCGCAGACCAACTAACGGACAAGCTTGAAACATTCAGCGCTCTCGATTTTGCCGTCATTGGTATTTATGTAGACGCCGTGACCAATGCCCAACTTACATCCGTGAATATCTCGGGTTATGCGGGAATGCCGGCCATCTTCCACCGCACGAATCTCAATTGGACAGACGGTCTCGTCACTGAAAATGCTGGCCTCAGCGTCGTTGTTGAAACGTCTACAGCGACCCTGGAAAACGTCACCGTACAAAACTCTATCCAAAGCACAGTCGATGGCTCAATTGAACCAGTCGGTCTAGCCGTGGCCGATACCGCGACGCTTTCTTCAACCAATCTAACCGTTCAAAATTTTGGTGGGCACGGTATCTTGCAAGATCACGCTCAATCAAGTCACAACGGGCTAACGGTCACCAACGCTAAATATGCTGGTGTTTGGGTCCAAGATTCAGCAGCACAGGCAGCACCAGCACTTTCCATAAGTGGTCAAAGCACCATCAGCGGCAACCAAGGCTCAAGCGTTGTGTTCTTGGCGTCAACGGGAATCACTCTCTCCGATACATCACTCCTCGCAAGCGTACCCCTGGAGACACCTCTTCAAATGGACAACGTGATGCCTGTTTCCGACGGCCTGCACCTCCAAGCTGCTAGCGGTGACATCGAGCTTCGAGACCTCACTGTAGAAGGACATGAGCGAGTGGGCATTCTACTATGCGGCGGCATGGAGCAGGTGCTCCCAAGCGACATCGCCATGACTGGTGTTAGCGTGAGCGTCCCCAGTAGCGATGCAGCCGGACTATTCACTCAAAATGGAATCACGGTTTCTGAGAGTTGGGACATCAACGATGACGCTCTCGGCGAAGCCCCGTTCAACATGGCACCCGTGAACCTGAAAGCTGGGTTTATCGGCCAAAATGGCTTTGTCGGTCAAAACGGATTCACTGGACAAAATGGATTTACTGGCCAAAATGGATTTGTCGGTCAGAATGGATTCATCGGTCAAAACGGGTTTGTCGGTCAGAATGGATTCACCGGTCAAAACGGATTCACTGGACAAAACGGCAAGTAATTCCGTATGCCTTTGCATAGCTCCTTTCTCTTAAGGTATTTTATATGAGGGAGAGCGTGGAATCGATATGTCGGAAGAAGCTGATAGCCTACTCATAAGCGGACGTCGCGTTGTCTCGGTCGTTTTTTGCGATATCTGTAACTTCACCAGCATCTCGGAACGCCTAGATGCCGAAGAAGTCTTTGAACTTATCAATAACATTTTTGAGCTCCTTACCAACGAAGTCGAACGCTGTGGGGGCTATGTAGACAAATACATTGGCGATTGCGTGATGGCCATCTTTGGTGCTGGGCGCAGCGATGGTGCGCATGCTGAAGAAGCCATTTCGGCCGCTCTTGCGATGCAAGAACGCCTTACCAACATCACCCACCCTATTTGCAGAAACCGAGGAATTAAACTTCAAATTCGAATTGGCGTGAATTCCGGCCTCGTTTACGCGGGATATGTTGGCGGCAAAGACAACAAGCAGTTTACCGTTATGGGCGACACTGTGAATCTCGCACAGCGAATGGAACAAATGGCAAGACCTGGCAGTATTCTCGTAGCTGCCGCAACTGCCCGACAGGTTGTCCACGACTTCGTACTTGAAGAAGTGGGTAACCTTGAAGTGAAAGGTAAGAGTAAAGAGGTAAGAGCCTTTAGGATTCTTAGACCTCGTGAAAACCGCATTGAAGACCACAACCTCAACTTTGAGGGCATTACGGTTCCAACGTGGGTATCCCGAATCCATGCGGCTCAACTTGCACAAGCTTCTGAGCATGCATTCACAGAATCGACACCAACGATGCTCTGCATTCGCGGACAAAGAGATAACGGAAACCTTCATCACCTATCAGGCGTTTTGGGGCACATCATCCATGATAACCCAGAGGTCATGGCCGTCACTGGACGATGTGCGGACGAATTAGAAAACGAACTTTCGGCCTTTATAGATATCTACCGCAAAATGACCGCATCTGGAGCAATCCCAAAGCCAGCAGAAGACTCGCCCACCATAAGGACCGCGCAAGCAATTCTTGGTGAACGAAATACTAGCCAAGAAACGGACTACGACCTCTACCTCCACACAGCCCAAACACTCATTCTCGATACGCTTCTGCAAATGTCCGCCAATAAACCCCTGATCTTGGTCTTCGAAGATGCCTCCGCATTGGACCTGCACAGTTCTCAGTTGATTGAGTCTTTGCTTGGTTCCAACAATCAGATCATGATTCTCTTGGACGTCAACGACCGAAAACTTCAGCAACATAGCATCAGCGTGAGTGAGCTAACTGCCAAGTGTCAATTCTCACTCAATATCGACCTTCTCGAAAAAGAACGGATGAATCAGCTCATTGGACTGCTTCTAAGTTGTGAACCGCCAGCGTGGCTCATCGACTGGGTCACGAGCCAATGCGGCGGAAAACTGCTTCACCTGCTTGAATCACTGGAATTTCTCCTCGATACCGACATCATCACGCTAGATACAAAAAAAGGGTCTTACGTTGTTCCGTCTACTCTGCCGAAAGATATCAGCCTGCCCCCTACTGTGCTCAATGCTATCCAGCGACGTCTCGACGACCTAGAGCCAGGACTTGCAGAAGTCCTGAAGGCAGCATCTATATTTGAAGATACCTTCACGGAAGACCAGGTCGCTGTGATGCTCGCGGATCCAGAACAAGGTGCAATCGCGGAACGCAGCCTCACCACTCTTCAAAGCCTAAACATTCACCGCAGCATGCTCGCACTCCTACACAAACGCGTGATTGGAATATCCCTCAAGCACGAAGACCCGCGCCAAACACAGTACCAGTTTCAAAACCCGACTGCGCGTGAAGCAACCTTCGATTTGGTCTCACTTAAGAAGCGTAAACGCTATTTTAACCAACTCGCTGAGAGCCTCATTAAAGAATACCCTCTTGGTGTCACTGCCGAGAGAATCGCCAAAAATTTTGAACTGGCGGAAAAATTCCCAGAGTCGTTTGTTTGGTATTTTCGAGCTATGCAAGTGGGTCACGCGCATCGCAACGAGCGTCAGCTTCAGGTAGTGGTAGAGAGACTCCATAGCATCGAATCTAAGCAAAACTCCTTGCTCCTAGATTACTACAGCGAATCATCCCTAGAAATCGTTCGACTGTGGAGTAGTGTCAGCCTTCTTTTTATCAAGGGCGAATACCTCACATGCATCAAACTTCTGGAAAATCTCGATTCAATTAAGCCTTCAGGTTTCGCAGACCAAACACCTCTCTTTATTGAAGGCTTGATTAAACTCTGGTCCCTTAAAGCACAGTGTTTCGATAAGACCGGAGCCCACGAGGAGTCTATTGCTCCGATTCAACAAGCCATTGAGATAGCCACAGACTTCGAGATGAAGCCAGTCCTCATCATCGACCTCGAGGCGGAGCTCACGGATTACTACCGCACCGCTAAATTAACGGCCGAAGCACTCGCACTTGCTACCAAGGCTATCACCACCCACAGCACAGCAGCTCAGGCGCACCCAGAACTCCAGCATGGCCTCGCAAGGCATTATGATACTCTGGGCTTGGTCTCGCTTTTCAATCTGAACCAACCTAAACAAGCGTTGGCGCACCTCAACCAAGCTCTTAGTCTGCGTGAAAACTCTTCGAATGTTCGACTGCTGAGTATCTCTCTCATGAACATAGGGATTGCCCTGGCCTTTCTAGATAAAAATGACGAAGCTGCGGGCAAACTTCTCGAAGCACTTGAGCTTCGTAAAACTT
>JABJBS010000209.1 GCA_018668695.1 Deltaproteobacteria bacterium | reverse complement strand
CAAGAACCCGGGTGAGGCTTTGGTCGATTTTGATTTGGTCGGGTCGCATGCACTTGCGGGCCTTATTCAAAGACTGCTGGGTCTCGTCCAGTAATTCGATATTGAGTTTGCGGCGTTGGCTTCCAATCACTGCGGCAGCTTCACCGAGCACCTCTTGGGCCTTAATTTCGCAATTAGCCTCTGTTTTGAGCCCAGAGGCTTGAACCAATGTCACACCAATACCTGCGCTGGTGCCGAAGCTGGTTATCAATATTAATATGAACCACTTTTTCACTGAGTCCTCGATTCGTTCATTTTCGACTTATTTGCGTCTCCGCCCAAATAACAAAGCACGACTTATGCCAAAGGAGGCAGGTTTCAGTAAGCCTATATAAAACATATGACTAGGAGGAATATGAGAGAGTGATTCAAGGCTTTAAAATGGTGTCTCAGCCAAATGTTTGAATCATTGAGCCATAATTTTGGCGCAGATCTGACTGGGTGGTATGAGCGTCCGAGAAGAGATAGGCTTTGTGAAAGGTCAACAATAAGGCTTCCAAGGAGACTTTGATGGCATACGGAAAATGGCGTGGGAAATGGGCTCTGGTTACCGGCTCAAGTGCTGGTATTGGTAAGGATTTTGCGAAAGAGTTGGCGGAATCGGGTGTGAATCTGGTGCTTACTGCCCGGCGTTTGGACCGATTAGAGGCTCTGGCCAAAGAGCTCAAGGATGCTCATGGCGTCGATGTTCGCGTCGTTTCCAGTGATCTTGGAAGTCCAGATGGCGTGACCACGGTGACCAAGATGCTGGATGCCGAGGGTTTGCAAGTCGATATTTTGGTAAACAATGCTGGCTTTGGTATCGCCGGAGAGTTTCACGAGACCGGAGTTGATAAGGCTCTGGGTATGGTTCAGGTCAATATATCATCACTGGTAGCTCTTACCCACGCATTGCTTCCTGGCATGCGAGCGCGTGGTTTTGGCAGCATCATTCTTGTGGGCTCTGTAAATGCATTTATGCCGGTCGCTCACTTTGCGGTGTACAGTGCTACCAAGGCTTTTGTGCGTAGTTTTGGCGAAGCCATGGCTTGTGAGTGTGCTGGCACCGGAGTGACGGTGACCAATGTGCACCCAGGGGGCACGGCTACTGAGTTTGTTGAAGTTGCTGACATGAAGATGGGCGATTTTTTCGAGAGTCAGCTTATGACCTCACGGGCAGTTGCTCGAATTGGTTTGAGCAGTGCACACGGCGGTGCGGTGTCGGTTGTGACGGGGTTGATGAACAAGATGACCGTTTTGATGCTATGGGCTATGCCGCCATTCATGGTGCGGTGGGGTGCCAAAGCGTTCTTTAGTCGCATGCATTGAGTGGCTTAGGAATTCTTATTTCCGAAACGGATGTAAGTAAAACACTCCATTAGCGGAACCTTACAATTTCATCGAGCAAAAGAGCTAAACGTTCCCAGACTTATTGAAGGTCTATGGAGCTGGTCTCGATCTTGGAACCAAAGTCCTGCCCACCATGTAAGTCATCATGGGGAGCGCGGGATCTGGAGAACCCAAGATGTCCAATGTTTCAAGTCGCGGGAACATAACCGGAAATCTCGGCGAAGCTCTTACGCAAGAGCATTCGTCCACTGAGCCAGTGAAGAAGGCTGCTGAGTCTGTCATGGTTGAGGCCGGTCACGACGTCATGTCTTCACACGCCTTGGAGGCCTCGTCGATTATCTCGCCGGCGTCCCCGAGATCACTCGATATTAAAACGCCTCAACTTGCTCACACGCACACGGTTAAACCCAGCCCACTTCAGCCGGAAAATATTGAAAAGGCTCAAGGTGCATTGCGTGCCGCCGGTTTCTCGGTCCCATTTAGCAGTGAATGGGATGAAATGAGCCGTGCAGCGCTGCGCGCCTATCAGTGCAGTATGGGTATGAAAGTATCCGGGGAATGGGACGATGCTACGAAAAGGCATTTAGCTTGGGGGCCGGTGATTCATGGGCAAGAAGCCCTCGAACTCGGTTCACGAGGTTTTGCGGTGGAGCGCCTTCAGGAAGTTCTTTCAAACCAGTTCAGGCATGAAGGCTTGGCATTGAATGGCCAGTTTGACGAGGCCACGCAGCATGCTGTGCGGTCCTTTCAGAACTTTTATCCCAACTTAAAAGTCGATGGCTCGGTTGGGGCTCACACTGCGCAAGCGTTGGATATTTTTCAAGTGCGCACGGGCAACCACGCATTGCGCTCTGGCAGCCGGGGCCCGGTGGTGGAACGTATTCAAAAGGCTTTGGAATTCTGTGGCCACCAGGCGGGATTGAGCGGTATTTATGGGGCAAGCACCACGCGAGCGGTTCGCTCGTTCCAGCGAGAGCAAGGGCTAAACCCTTCAGGGATCATCAACGCCGAAACCTTTGAATCTTTAGAACGTTCGGTGCGAGATGCACGCCGGAGCCGCGACCGGGTTTCTTCCGGCCCGGAGCTTGAACTCTTTCCTCTGCCAGGCAACGACTTCCAGTTGGGACACCCTCATGAGGATACTCAGCAGAATACCGTTGAGGTTTTTGCTCCAGCAGGCACAAAAGTGATGGCTCCCGTTAGCGGTGTCGTTTCCAATATTCGTCGCCGAGCCGAAGACGGCTTCGCCCGTGTCACGGTTCGCCGTGGTGACCACTATTATGCATTTGGGCACTTGGGTTCGGTGGCTCAGTCTTTGCGGGTAGGCTCGCCTTTGAAAGCTGGTGAGAAAATCGGGACCGTCGGGGTTTCGATTTCGAGGCAGCAGGGTGAGGCCAAAATTCAATTCCGGATGTATCAGAGTCAAAGAGGCCGAGAGATGAAACCGGTCTCAGCTTTTCACTATTTAATGAATAGGCTTTAGTTCGTAGGGAACCATTGGGTCAAACGGGTCTCTGCCTGTTTGAACTATTCAATCTTAGCCAGTTCTATTTCGAGAATGGCCTTCATCTCTTCAGGTTCATAGACCGTGTTCACATGAACCACGGTGCCATCTACGCCAATGATCCAGTCCTGTGGATAAATGCTGTTGGTTGGCACAGAACCCGGATTGTATTGGTCTTGAACGGCCGCACCATCATCAAAGAGGATCGGGAATGTGAGTCCCATTTGCTCGCGAAAGCTGGTGAGAATTTCTAAAGAGTCTTCAGAGCCAATGCCCCACACAACAACGCCACGGTCCTTGTATTCTTGCCAGATTCCCATTTCTATGTCCGAGACCTCGGACGGACAAACAGGTCACCAAGTTGCAAAATAGGAGAGCACCACCGGTTTACCGAGCTGTCGGGCCAGCTCGAGGTAGTTGCCATCTAAATCCGGTAGATTGAAGTTTGGAGCGGTTTCACCAATGAGGACACTGCTGCCAGAGGAGCTTGATGCGAGGGTCACCTCTTGAACCGGCTCATCCGGGTCGTTGCTGGCAATGCAAAGGGTGCTCGCGAGATCTGCGCCATCGTTGGCATAGTCCAGCTTGATTTGCATGGTTTCGCCAGGGGCCAGCGTGAGCTTGTCGACACTGATGCTGAATCGTGTGTCTGGAATTTGCATGCCTGAAATGATGAGGTCACTGCCGCCGCGGTTGGTAACCGTTGCTGAACCTTTATCAGTGGTACCGACAAAATAGAGAGCAGATGTTGATACATCGGCATCGGGTGCAATTTTGCCTGCATCGAAGGTGTAGCGGGCAAGCTTTTGCCAATCCGCAACAAAGGCGCCTTCAGATTGACCTGCTACATGCATGGCCCAAGATGGCGTGTCTTCAACGGCCAGTTGTACGGGATTGGCTGGGTCTGAAATATCGGTCACCGCGACGCTTTGTTGGTCTGTAGTCCAGAGGTGGTTGCCAGAAACAGAGACTGAAATGACCGCGCCACCGAGTGTGATGGTACTAAGAGAAACGGGCAGGTCGGGATTATCAAGTGTAAAAACCTGAACACCCGCGCTGCCCACTGCAGCAAAGAGATGGCCGTTCGCATGAACAAGGTCTTGAACACCACCTCGCGCGGATACGATGTTCAGGATGCTTGGAGACTGTGGTGTACTGATATCGAAAGCGATGACGCCGAGGCTGTTATCGCCCACGTAGGCGCGGTCTCCATGGAGAACCACTTCCCATGGGTTACCAAGGCCACCAGTCTCACCAATCAGTTGTGGCTGGCTGGGGCTGGTCATATCAAACACACGCAGCTTTCCATCATGACTGACCATATAGAGATAGGGCTCGGCGTAAGCTAGGCCTGATGCATCCGCGT
>JABJBS010000208.1 GCA_018668695.1 Deltaproteobacteria bacterium | reverse complement strand
TGGGTCGATGTGTTGTCGCTCTTCATCCATAAACAGGCGCCAATGAAGATTGCAGTTGCTGCTAGTAGTAAAGACATAGTCATACCTTTGTGAGTGAGCTTGAAAGGCTCGTGTTGCTCAACATGAGGTTGCACGGATGGTGCCAATCTTTAACTTACCTTAAATCGGCTACTTACATCTCTATGTGACGATGTTGACGACATTTCAGTTGGCCAGGGTTCGCCAGTTTCGTCACAGAAGACGGCTTCGAGCGCATCATCTACTCAACTAGGTCAACGCGGCTCTTCTTTCATTGTGGATGCTTGTGGTGGGAGCACCCGTTTATTGGTAGATGAAGAGTCAGCACTTCACTGGGAGACAACATGAGGCACATACTTCGTTACGTACAAGTTCTTTGGCTTGTATTGGTCCTGGGCTGCTCTGCTAGCAGTGAGCCCCCGGAAGAGCCCCAAACCTCTCCAAGTGACCCGGCTGCGCAAGAGACCGAAACGGGAGAAGATGACCCTTGGTCGGACATGACGCAGTTTATTGAAGAGCAAAAGACGCTTAACAATATTCCCGGGCTGGCCGTTGCTTTAACCCGTCCAGGTGAAGTTCTTTGGACGGCGGGTTTCGGCTTGGCCAATCGTGAAACCGGCGTACCCGTTACAATAGATACGCCCTTCATGATGGCTTCTGTAAGCAAGACCCTAACCGCTGTTGCGGTGATGCAAGCGCAGGATGATGGTGAACTTGCGCTGGATGACAACATCAATACTCATCTTCCTTTTTTAGTAGATAACCCCCGCGTAGAAGATGAAGAGATTCTGGTACGACACCTTGTCTCTCATACCTCTGGTATCCGCGACAACTGGTCACAAATGCCTTACGCCGACGGTGATTCTCCTCATGCACTTGGCAGCTATCTGGAGGGTTACCTTCTAGAGGGCGGGGCGTGGTTCAACGCGACTGACAATTTTTACGCAAATATGCCCGGGACCGTGAATGAATACGGAAACATCGCCACGGCGCTTGCTGGGTTTGTGGTCGAGTCATCTACCGGTGGCTCTTTTGATGACTACTGCGACGAGCATATTTTTGATGTGCTCTCCATGGAAAATACAGGTTGGCATTTGGCTGATTTCGATCCTGCTTTGGTTGCGATGCCCTATGAATATGAGAATGGTGAACATCAAGCGGTGGGGCACTACGGATACCCTGACTATCCCGATGGTCAGCTTCGTAGCAGTGTTAACGATATGGCGCGATTTCTAGCTGCCATCTCCAACCAGGGGCAATTGGGCGAGGCTCAAATACTAACTCCGCAGAGCGTTGCCGAGATGTTTACCCCACAATTTCCCAGCGTAGATTCAGGTCAATTCGTTTTCTGGTACCAGTCTAGCCTGGGAGACCGAACTGTTTTTGGCCATAACGGCGGTGATCAAGGTGTGGCAACACAGATACTCTTTTCACCGGAAAGCGGAATCGGTGTGGTCGTAATGCTGAATACTGACTGGGAGACGGCGGGTGAGGCGCCGGGTGCAATTATGGAGGCTCTTTTCGAAAGAGCCGAGGCGAATTAGTTTTTTGATGAAGCCGTAAGATTTAGGTTTTGGAGGGTCGCTGCCCGCGTAAAGACGGCATATTATCTCCTGCATTTACTGTGAAGAGGGTCAACGCTTTCGGTACCTAGAATCATTTTTTTTTTAGCTTTCTATTCGTACCGTAACCGCTTTATTTTCGTTTCAACCGACGATAGTCTCCTCGAAACATTTTGTTGTGGGGGTACTTGATGGGTTTGCGGTTTATTACGTTGTTAGTGGCAGTATCGATGCTGACTGTATTACCGGGTTGCAAGGGTTGTGAGTCGGAGGCTGAGTCTACATCAGACCCTGCGGACGCCACAGACTCCAGCGACTCGTCAGACCCATCTGATTCTAGCGACTCGAGCGATGCAACAGACTCCAGCGATTCGTCAGACCCATCTGATTCGAGTGACGCGAGCGATGCTACAGACTCCAGCGATTCGTCAGACCCATCTGATTCCAGTGACGCGAGTGATGCTACAGACTCCAGCGACTCGTCAGACCCATCTGATTCGAGTGACGCCAGTGATGCGACAGACTCCAGCGATTCGTCAGACCCATCCGATTCCAGCGACGTCAGTGACGCTACAGATACCAGCGATGCTTCGGACCCTGTTTCCGAGTCACCCACGTGGCCAGAAGGAGCAGAGCTCAACCTTGGAGTTGTGACTGAAACTGCCATTACAGTTTCTTGGCCAGCCGCAATCGATACTGAGCCAGGTGTCGTCTACAGTGTAAGCTTAGATGGTTCCGATGAAGGAACCACCTCTGAGACGAGTTATACGTTTACAGGTCTCACCATTAACACCAGCTACAACCTCAGCGTTATAGCGCGCGACACAGACGGGCAAGAAACCGCGCCTCTAAGCCTCACTGCATCTACAGTCGATCTCACCGCGCCAAGCTTCCCAGCGAGTCCAGTGGTGGAGCTTCTTGAGGCTTCTGAAATAAGCCTTGCCATTGAGTGGAGTGAAGCCTCGGATAATGTTGGCGTGACCAGTTATCGTATTACGCTTAATGAATCCTCCACCCGCACTTCACCTGTCGCCAGTATTTCGATTTCAGGTCTTGAGCCACTCACAGAATACACCATTCAGATTCAGGCCCTGGATTCCGCAGACAACGCGAGCAGTCCAATAACGGTGACTCTGATGACTCTTGGTACGGTCAGCAGTGTTCCGCCCGGTGACGCCGAGGTGGATAATACAGTTGTGACTAATTTTGATGACCTTACGTCATTCTTGATCGCACAGGACGGTTATCAAGGTGACGTTGACTCTGACTCCCTCAATGATGAGCGCAAAGCGCTTTTACAAGGCAAGGTTGTTGGACTTGATGGCATTGGGGTTGAAGGCGTCGAAGTAACGGCTGTTCACCGGCCGGAGTTCGGGACCGTCTATACGCTTGAAGACGGAAGTTACTTCTTCGTCGTGAATGGAGAGGCGGATGTGACGCTCCGCTTTGAAAGTGCTGGCCTAGTGCCGATGCAACGCCGTGCCCAGGCAAATTGGAATGGTGCCACTTCTGTCCAAGACGTTGTGATGCGATCCCGAGATTCCCTCATGACTGAAATTGACCTCACCGGTGCCAGCAGTGAGTACCAGCTGGCGGTTGCTAACCCGGTTCAAGAGTGTGAGAGCTGCCCCACGCGCACAGCTCGGGTCATCTTTCCTAGCGGCACACGTGCGCAGGTTTACGATGGCGCTAGTTGGGATTTCGTAACTGAGCCCAGCATGGTGCAACTCACCGAATTCACCACAGATGATTCGGGGCGAGATCAGATGCCAGGAGCTCTGCCTCCGACAAGTGATTATACCTATGCGATTGACCTTTTTATTCATCAAGGCGTTCTCAAGGAAGATGGCGTTGATGTGAAGTTTTTCGACCAGGCGGGCGGTGAAAGTGACGTTCTTTTCTGGGAGGAAAACTTCGTTGGCTTCCCAGTGGGCAGCCGCGTACCTACCGGTTATTTTGATGATGTCCGAGACACCTGGGTAGCGATTGAAGATGGTTTCTTTGTTGAGGTGACGGATATCGTTGATGGCAAAGCTGTCCTAAATTTAGGAGGCCGTGACGCCGGTGAGCTTGGTATTACCAACGATGAGCTGACGGTGGTCGCAGGTTTTGCAACGATTGGTCAGTCTTATATGCGGGTTCCATTTCCGCACTTTTCAAACATGGATTGTAATCACGGTTCAAGCCCTGACCCACGAGCAAAATCACCTGATCAGGAGGAGCCAAGCGGTGACCCCGGTGATTGTGATTCTCCGCTCTTTGGTTCGGTGATTGATTGTCAGCGCCAAACCGTGGGTCAATCGATTCCTTTGGATGGGACTCGAATGTCCCTCGATTATAACAGCCAGCGTACGGCTGGTTACCTTGGGCGCAACTCCTTTGAGATCCCGCTCACGGTTGGGCTTAATGATGATGCTCTCGAGGTTCTTAAAAAGGTCACGTTGAAAGTCTATGCAATTGGCTTCGAGCGTGAGTGGAATTGGAACTGTGAGCAAGATGACTGCAGCGAACTCAAGCAAGAGGTCGATTTTACTCAGTATCTATTCAACCGCCGTATGAATGGTCGTTATAGTGTTTCAGTGCTCATTGAGCACGAATACCCCAGCTTTTATAACTTGGGGCCTGAGAGCTGGGGAGAGTCTACCTTCGGCGTGAACCAATACACCGAGCTGAGCGGAATACAGGCGCGAGAAAACGCGGTATTTCAGCAGCGTTACCGTCTGAATACAGGCAATTATACCTCAGAAGCGCAGGGCTTAGGCGGATGGTCAATCAGTGACCACCATGTTTATGACCGTCAGCGCGGAGAGCTCTTCCTAGGTACAGGTAACAACTTAGCATTGAGTGGCGAGTACTCAGTGGTGGAGTCCATAGCGCGCGTAGGTGATAAGATTTACGACCCCGTGAGTGGAAATCAGCTGAATAATTTCTATGTCAGTTTGCAAGAGCCGATAGGAGTTAACGTTGATAGCGACGGCGCAGTTCTTGTGGGCGGAAGCCGAACGAACTCGATCATTCGAATCGACGCAGATAACCGCAGCACCATCATGCTTAAGGGCAAGGAACTGGATTGGTTCTCTTTTGATTGTCCTGATAATGTGATCGATCAGCCTTCGGGCCGTTATCAAGTATGTGCGGCGCTGATGGTTGGAGCCCGGCGTGGTCCGGACGACCGCGTTTACGCGACTGACTATTTTGGGAACTACAACGCAGCGACTGGCACCGGTAGTGGCCGGATTAAAGTTTATGACCCAGAGTTGGCAGCGACTGGTCAAGAAGTGACCACCTATGCCGGAGGCAATCAGATTTGTGACCAGGCCCAGAACCTGATCGGTGATGGCTGCCCCGCAACTGAGGCTATTTTGGTAAATCCAGTGGGTCTCGCTTTTGGGCCAGACCGCTCGATGTACATCGCGGAGCTCGGTGGACACCGTATTCGCAAGATTGATCCAGCGGGAATCATTTGGACCATTGCGGGTCAAACCGATGAAGCGGGAGCCGGTGTCTCAGGCTATGAAGGTGATGGTGGCCTGGCCACGCTTGCAACTCTTAATTCGCCTACTGATATTTTAGTTAAAGAGGACGGAACGATTATTGTGTCGGACCTTGGGAACCACGTGGTTCGAGCGGTTAGTGCCGATGGAAGAATCGACACCATCGTGGGAACCGGCGAGAAAGGTTATACGGGCAGCGGCCTAAGAGCTACTGAGAGTGCTTTAGCTTATCCTGGTGGTTTGGCTCTCAATAGCAGTGGAGAACTGCTGATTGCAGATGGCTCTTGGACGCCGTTCTTGGAAGGTACGCCAGAGCGCGGAAACCAGTGTGTTCGGCGTCTGTCGAGCGAAGGCTCCTTGGAAGATGTTGTTGGACGATGTGGAGTATTGGCTTCTTGTAGTTCATTCGAAAGCTGTGGCGATGGTGGACCTGCTGCCTCGGCGGTCCTCGGGTTTGTGAATGGTTTGGCGGTAGATTCTGAAGACCGTATTATCATCGCAGATTACACCAATAGCCGGGTGCGCCGGGTAAGGCCTGTGCATGAGGCGAATCAAGGTGACTTGATGTATATCTTGGGACCGAACCAAAAAGAGGTGTTTGTTTTTGATTTAGATGGGCGGCATCTTGAAACGCGTAATGCACGAACACAAGCGGTCCAGCTTACCTTTCATTATGTGGGAGGTGAGTCGAACCTCTGCGCAGCCGATGGTGTAAATGATGGGCGGCTCTGCGCGGTGACAGACGCGTATGGGAACCAGGTAACGATTGAATATTCATCGGATGGAGCGACGATTACCAGTCCAACAGGTGCCGTTACCGAACTTAGCTTCGATGCATTTGGCTACACGAATACCATTCAGAATTCGCATAATCAGACTTATCAGTTTGAGTATACGCAGGCGCCCGATGGTAGCTCAACCGGTTTGATGTCTGGTTTTCAGCATCCCAATGGTGAATCTAAAGAATATAGATACTCACTTAAAGGCCGATTGAGTGCTGCGGTTTCCGAAGACGACACCGAGCGTGAATTTGAGCAGTGGGTATATGCTGTTCCGTACTCAGACGAGCGAAGTATTGGAGTACGCCGCAGCCGCGTCACAACGCCGATGGCACGTACGCTTATTTATGACTCCAGCCGGTACCGTTCAGAACTGCACAGTTCATTGCTTTATCCTGGATACGACGACTCGCTCTACGGTTACTACAATGCCGAAATCTATCCAGATGGCTCGGTGACAGAAACCGTGATGGACCGCGGTGCGTCGCGGTACCATGCAGTATACCCACATGGAAAGCGTCAAGTGGTCGATTTAAGCTATCATCCACGTTGGACTGGCAGCACCAAGTATCCAAGTTACACCCAGACCTCTCAAGGGATTGGCGGTGATGTTCCAACTCGAACCACGGAGACCACGCTGGCCGTTACGTTGAACGACGGCAATCCGTTGGAACTTGTGAGCGCTCTGCGTGAGCAGGTCACCAATGAGACCAGTACCACCACGTGGAGTTTTGATGCAGGCACAGGGGTGCTGGGGCTTGAGTCGGGTGAAGGTCGGCAAGCTTCGTGGACACTCAGTCCCGAAGGCTTACTCCAAGAATCAACCGTTAACGGCTACGGCACGTATGAGCTTGTTTATCAGGGTGACAGTCGCCTGAAGCAGGTGATTCATACCGATGGCGAAAGCACACGGAACTATGTGATTGACCGGGTGGAAGAGGGAGACCTCATCATCCATACGGTGACCCACCCGGACGGGGTAGAATTCGAGATCTGGACGACGCAAGCAATGCGACGTATTGCAAAGCGCTGGAATACGGATGATGGCACCATCACTCTTGGTTATGATGACAACGGTAGGGTTCAAGAACTCACTGGCCCGGCGGGCAATGTGTATCGTTTTGACTTTGATTCTGCGGGGCGTTTAGTCAGCATTCTAACGCCGTCTCCTGAGAACTCAACAGATGTTCGCCAAGTATTAAGCCTCGATTATAACCTCGACGGACAATTGTTGGCGGTGAATAATCCGGACCAAACTGCGCGAATCAGTTACAACTACGATGAGTATGGCCGTGTCATCGAAGCCAGCGGTGAGGATTACCAAGTTGGTCAATTTTATTCGGGCGTCTCCGGCCAGCTTGCCGGTTATTCAAGGGTAGGGCTTGAACCTGCTGAATCAGTAGATGTGGATTTGAATTGGCAAGGTGAACTCCTCACTTCGATGACATATTCAGGTGCGGTCAGTGGATCTGTTTCTTATAGCTATGATGATTTCTTTTATCGCTCCAGTGAGACTGTGTCTTGGAGCGGCGGTTTGAGAACTGTCAACACCAGCTACGACAGCGATGGTTTTCTGGCGTCACGCGGTGATTACAGCATTACCCGGGCTGCGGGCACAGAGCAGCAAATTGAAGCAAGAGTAGGGGATATACGTCGTACCACGACCTACAACGGGTTTGGTGAAGTTACGGGAGAAAGCTATGACTTGGTCAGTACGGCCGAGGTGTTGTTTAGTGAAGCCATCGTTCGAAATGACGTTGGCCAAGTGAGTGAGCGAGAAGAAACCTTTATGGGTACGAATCAGACAATCACCTATGGCTACGATGGCCGCAGGCGTTTGATTGGCGCAAGTGCAGGTGGTGTTTCATCGGCCTGGGATTATGACCAAAATGATAATCTCACCGGGACGAGCCATGGTGCTTCTTCGGAGACCTTTACATACAACCTGGCGGATCAGTTGGCCTCCTCAAGTGAGCACGCTTATTCTTACGATGAAAAGGGTCAGCTTCGTGTCCGTACCGAGACCGGCTCCGGCTCTGAACGAGGATTTGATTACGATGCGGCGGGGCAGCTGAGCACCGTGACCATGGAGGATGGACGCGTTATCCGGTACATTCTCGATCCCTTTGGCAACCGTGTACAGCGCCTTGTTGATGGTGTTGAAACCCACCGCTGGCTCTATGATACCAACCGTAGACCTGTGGTAGAGTATCAGGCTGCGCTTGGAACTGAGGCTTACTTTGTTTACGCGGGCAACGAGTACCACCCTGCCTATATGGTTCAAGCTGGCACGACCTACGCGTTTGTGGTGGATAAGCAAGGTAATACGCGAGCCCTTGTTGATTCGGATTCCGGCGTTGTTCGTGCGGCATTTACCTATACAGCGTTTGGTCAACTCGCAGACGCGCGTTATTTCGATGCCACGGGCGCGGAAGCAGCGGATAACGACCTTGTGTCATCGTTTGGTTTTGCTGGTGGAATGGTCGATCCTGATACGGATATGGTTTGGCTTCAGAACCGTTGGTACATGCCAGAGCTTGGCCGCTGGTCCACCCGAGACCCTAGCTTTTTCTTGAGTGGGCAGTGGAACACCTATGCTTATAGCTACAACAACCCAATCAATTTCATAGATACGGATGGTCGTCTCGCTAATGTCTTGGCGGGGTGTGCGATAGGCGCCGCTTGGGTGGGTGTTACCTCAGCCGCACTTGCTGGTTTGGGTGGGAGCACTCTCTACTGTTCGCTGAAAGCGGGCTTTGGCGGCGCCGTTGGCGGCTGCATTGGTGGGGCACTGGGCCCAATCTGCGGCGGCGGGATAGGCTGCGGGATGTTAACAAATGGGCTCGGTAATATGGGCTCGGCCGGTACTGATATGCTTACCGGTGCACGTGATTCGCCTTCAAACTTGGGTGATTTTGGGAAGCAGATGGGCGATGCCTTCACAGATGGTGCTCTGGGTGGTGCGATGAGTGCTCCAGGTGCAGGTACACCGTCCAAGGCTATCAACGATATGGTTGAAAACGTTGTGACGACGACGACCGGTGG
The DNA here is from genome assembly GCA_018668695.1 of Deltaproteobacteria bacterium. Taxonomy (NCBI): domain Bacteria; kingdom Pseudomonadati; phylum Myxococcota; class Myxococcia; species Deltaproteobacteria bacterium. The sequence goes on along the minus strand of JABJBS010000208.1, from coordinate 9,320 downwards.
CGGGCTTTCTGCGATGCGTAATTTTTCAGAAGGTATTTAAGGCCTGTGAGAAATGGGTGGGCCAGGAGTCTTCCTGCCTCGACTTATTTGAAATCATAAGGAAAATTATCCGGCGAGCTGGGCCCTCGAACCTACGGTCTCGCCTCGGTCGTCGAATTCTTTGATCATATGTCTGAATAAATACAGTTTTTTCAATGATTTATGAATCTTTTTGATGCCGAATGGCTCTAAGTAGACGGGAGTCCAAACATACAGACCTGATCGGACCGACAGGATGAATACATATCGAAGGCTTGTAGTTGCTACCGACTTTTCAGCCCTGGGAAATCGTGCCGTTCGAGTTGCTTATGTCCAAGCTTGGCCCAATGAGAGCCAGCTGGTGATTTGTCATGCATTGAACGAAGAGTCGACTCAGTGGCTCTTGTCACACCCAAACCCTACCAAACGCAACGAAGTTGAGCTGGCGCATGCCTTTATGCGAAGTCTTGTTGCGCCCGATGAACAAAAACCTGGGATTAACATCGTTACGAAAGTTCTTCGGGGAAAGCCTGCCGATAGTATTATTGAGTTAGCTCAGGAGGTTCGCGCGGAGCTGATTGTAGCCGGGACTCATGGTCGTGATGGCATAGAGCGGCTGATGTTAGGAAGCGTCGCTGAGGCACTCGTAAGAGGTGCTCCGTGCTCTGTCTTGGTTGTTAGAGATTCGAATGAATCGATGGAGCCTGTGTAATGCTCAGTCGTTTGGAATCTGTCCCGGAGTATAGAATCCCTGCCAGCCGTGGCTTGAGGGTTGTCAATCATGAGCATTTGGGTACGCGCTACACACCCGTCAGGGCCGTGTTGTGGATGCTTGCCTTGGTTCTCTTAGTCATGGGTGGGTGCTCCAGTCCCACTTACAAGCCAATGGAAGGAAGAGTAGAGACGCCAACCTTTAACCCTGACAGTCGGCTCGGCTTCCCGGAATCTCTGACTCTAGGTATTGTTCCGCAACAGCCGGTAGCAACAATCCACAAGAATTGGGGACCGCTGGCCGATTATTTATCACATCTTTTAGGCCGGAAAATTTTAGTTAAAACCGCGTCGTCAATACCTGAATTTGAGAAACGTGTCGCGCAAGGATACTACGATTTAGCCTATATGAATCCCTATCATTACGTCGTGTTCAGTAAGCAAACCGGATATAAAGCTTTTGCTAAACAAAAAGATAAGCGAATTCGAGGCATAGTCGTTACGCGAAAAGATAGTCCGCTTTTAGGATTATCTGACTGTACAGGGCTTCAGGCAGCTTTTCCTGCCCCGGCTGCTTTTGCAGCAACGCTTTTGACCAGGGCTCGGCTTAAAGAGCTGGGAGTCCCGGTACACGTGAGCTACGTAAAGTCGCATGACTCAGTTTATGCAGGAGTGGCTCAAGGGTTACACAGTATTGGCGGGGGCGTGATGAGAACATTTGCATCTTTATCGCCAAGTATCCGGAATCAATTGAGGGTCTTATGGACTTCACCGGGATTTACTCCTCACGCGTTCGCTTATCATTCTCGATTGCCAGAACACATCGTTAGTACGCTTATGCAGGTGGTAGCGACCATTGAAAGAAGCCCCCATCGACAAGATGTATTTGAGTCACTTAAGTTCGCTGGTTTATCTACCGCAGTGGATTCTGAGTGGAATGATGTCCGAAGTTTAAACTTAACCGAGTTGGACGATGTTTTTTCCAAAGGGCGATAACATATGAAATGGGTCCCGTTAGGACAGTGGCCATTGTGGGCACAATTCTCTTTAGCCATCAGTGTAGCGACGGTGGTTCTGGTCCTGTGGGTGGGCGAAATGGCGGCAGAACGTGACGACCGTTATTTACGTGAGAAGATTGAAGATCAGAAAAACCAACTTTTGGATAACCTAACTGTGATAGCCTCCGATGCAATCGCAGCAGAGGATGTTTCACTTTTACGTCATCTAGCGAATGAAATTGGGGAAAGTGACTCGAGTATTCACTCTCTTGAAGTTTTGAATGCGCAGAAAAGATTGCTTGTGCGTTGGATACGTCCAGTAGCACCCGGGTCCGAGTTACTTATCTTAAAAGAGCGTACGGTCTTATTAGATGGTGTGCGCCGCGGATTCATTAATGCAATCGTAGACCTCACACCAGCCGTCATGGAGGTTTCCGCACGCGCTCATGAAACACGGATTGCAATGGCATTCGTATTATTGCTTGTCGCCCTGACAGTGGTCGGGATGATTTATAATCTAGCTATTTTACCACTGGGTGAATTGGATAAGCGGTTATCTCTCTTACGCAAAGGTGAAATTAGGGCCGACTTGGAACTCAAGGGGGCAGCCGAGTTTCAGCATATTGCAGTTGCTCTTAATGGCTTTGCGAACCAGATTCTAGAACGTCAAACGATTGATCTTCAGCACCGTGAGGAGCTAAGTCGTTTGAACAGTTCTTATTTGAGATTTGTTCCAAAACAGTTTCTAGAGTTTCTCAATCATAAATCGGTCATTGAAGTGCAACATGGTGAACAGGTTGAACGTAACATGACGGTGTTATTCAGCGACATTCGGTCATTCACTTCGATCTCGGAGAAATTAGGAGCGCAGCAAACTTTTAAGTTCCTGAACGATTTTTTGAGTCGTGTAGGTCCGGTGGTGAGTGAGAACGGTGGGTTCATCGATAAGTATATAGGCGATGCAATTATGGCTCTTTTTGAATCTCCGGTAGATGCCCTGAATGCTGGCATGGGTATGGAGAGAGCATTGCACGCGTTGAACCAAGAGCGGGCTTTAGAGGGACGCGCCGAGATTAAGATTGGCATTGGTATAAACACCGGGGACTTGATGTTGGGAATCGTTGGCGAGAGCAGCCGTATGGAGGGTACCGTGATTGGTGACGCTGTGAACTTGGCGTCCAGGCTTGAGTCACTTACCAAGAAATACAATACGCCGTTTTTAATCAGTGAAAATACACTCGCTGCCATTAGGGCCGACTTGGGTGAAGAGGCCTTCTTAGAAGTCGAGAATAGAGTTCGTCTGGTGGACCTTGTTCAGGCAAAGGGTAGGCAGGGGAAAACGAGGGTCTACGAAGTGCTCACCGAGAATTGAGAAAAGCTAAGATCTGTGGTGTGTCGGAGACCAACTCTAACTTTTCCCGATGACCTTTTTTCTGTAGTGCTTTTCCAGCCCATCCAGGAAGTTACGAAGCACTTGGTCGAGGCACTCCCGGTAGTTTTTATGGTCGGGTCGTCGAAAGAGCGCGCTCAGTTCATGTTTGCTTAAATTGAAGTTGTTTAATTTAAGTATTGCGATGATGTCGTCTGCTTGAAGACTGAGAGCGATTTTCAGCTTCCGCAGGATGATGTTGTTTGTGAGCTTGGTCTCAGGTTCAGGGATGGTGCCATCTCTTGAGCCTCTATTCTTGATGATGAGCCCATTGAGAAAGCGTGCCATGTACTCATCTTCGCACATTACAAATTCTGGGGTTCCTTCACGTGTGAACCAAGTTGTTAGCTCAGGTATATTTCCTTGGTGTCCGCCGAGCTCGAATATCGAAAGCATCAGCTGATCGCTAAAATCAAAAACATAACGTACACGTCGCAAGATATCGTTGTTATTAATAACTCATCCTCCTGTATCGGCGGTTCTTCACCGACCATTTATCGCACTCTACTTCATAGGTGGTGGTATATACAGGGTCCGGCTATAATCTTGAAAAAGGAGCGGAGTCTGCAGCCGCAGCGTAGAAAGAACTACTTTCTCCCATCTTGCCAACTATCTAAATACATTTAACATTTACCCCATCAGTCCCTATTCCGGCTTGCTCCCACTCCGCCCAAAGGCTAATCTTTCACCGGGGGGCATCCATGCCAAAAATATGTTCAGTGATACTGATTCTATCGCTTATAGCCGGTCCGGCTTACGCCGCAGACACCCGAGCGGTGGATGTGCTTTTCTTAGAGCTTAAAGCGCTTGCTGGGTTTGATGCCGACCAGGCTTTGCTGATTGAAAATGTGATTCTCTCAGAGCTTTCCAAGCACAAGCAATTCAATGTGATTTCCAAAAGCGATGTTGTGAATATGCTCGATGTGGAGCAGCTCAAGGAAACGGTAGAATGCAGCCAAGATTCGTGCATGGCAGAAATCGCTGGTGCCCTGGGCACGGAATTTCTAGTGACCGGCAACCTTGGAGCTATGGGCGAAAACGCCGCACTTTTAAACCTGCAATGGATTAGCAACAAAGAGGGCCGGGTGGTGGCGCGGGTGAGTGTAAACCTCATCGGCACGGGCCCAGCGCTTGTGCCGCAGGTGCAGCGCGGCGTGATGGAGCTTATTGCTGGCTACGACCCATCTTTTGATTTGAATGCCAACCTGCAGCGCTTAAGCGGCTTAGAAGCCAAAGACGATGGCAGTGTGTGGAGCAGCTGGTGGCTGTGGACAGGGCTTGCCGCAGTGGCCGGCGGGGTAGTGGCCGGTGTGGTGCTTAGCTCTGGTAGCAGCTCAGGTGATGGCGGTGCGGACACCACCGTGGGTACCTTACAAGACAGCGTGGAGGTGGGGCCATGAAATATTATATCCAAGCATGGGCGCTTCTTGCGCTCTTTATTCTCGCGGCATGCACACAAGCTAAGCCGGAAGAAGAGTCAGCCCAGGCAGGCTTTGTATTGCCCATTGGCCAAAGTTTAAGTGCCGATGGCCTTATGGCCGAAATCGCAGTTTACAGCGCGGGCTTTTCCCCGCAGCTTGAAGGCAGCATTGAAACCATTGCTTTGCGCGAAAGTGGCGGCCGGCTTTATGGGGATATCAATATTACGGCCGCGCCAGGCGAGAAGCTGGTGCGTATTTACTTAAGCCATGTAAGCGCCGGCGCTCTTTTGTGGGTGGGTGAATGGCAAGCGGTCATCGTTGGTGGGGCAGAGGCATCCATGGGTGCTTTTGTGCAAGGTACAACCGAGGGCGACGGCTCCCAGTTTGCTGCTGACGCGCATCCCTCCATCACACAATCGGATGAACCCTTTGGCGCCGAGGGGCAAAGCAATATCAACCAAATCTGCACGCCTGAAAGCAACACCTGCAATGGTAATATTGCCGCTGTGTGCAGCAGCAATGGCTTTGGCTTTGATGTAGAAGATTGCACAGCCATGACCGACCCAAATGGTGGTGGCGTGTGCAACAATGCAGAGTGCGTTTTAAATTGCAACGACCCGTATTACGAGCAGGGTGGTGTTTGCTATACGGAATGCGGCGACGGCATTGTGAACAATGATGCTGGTGAAGCATGCGATGATGAAGGTGAGAGCGCGCTTTGCAATGAAAACTGCACTTTATCTCTTTGCGGTGATTCTGTTCAGAATGTGTCTGCCAATGAAGATTGCGACGATGGCAATGCTATCACCGAGACTTGTGATTACGGCGAGCTAAACTGCACAGTGTGCTCAGCCGCCTGCGAAAATGTTGCGGGCGTTACATCCTATTGCGGTGATGATGCGTTAAATGGTTCTGAAGCTTGCGACGATGGCAACACCGACACCGAAACCACTTGCCCTTATGGCACTCAAGCTTGCGTAGCATGCAGCAGCGATTGCACCACAGAGCTATCACTGGCTGGACCTTACTGCGGCGACGGCACCACCAATGGCGCAGAAGCCTGCGACGACGGCGACAACCTAGATAACGCCTGCTCGGCCGACTGCAGCGAAAACTTGGTGGAAGACTGCGCCGGCGCGTGGGGCGGCAGTGCAGTATTGGATGATTGCGGCGTTTGCGACACCGACCCAAACAACAACTGCGTATCGTGTGAGAACGATGGCGAATGCCCCGCCGGCAACCATTGTGATGATGGGGTATGCATGCTTGATGCCGCCAATGGCCTAGCGTGTGATGAATCAAGCGATTGTCAAAGCGGGCATTGCACCGACGGCGTGTGCTGCGATGGAGCCTGCAATAGCACTTGCGCGTCTTGCGTGAGCGCCAACACAGGCGTAAGCGATGGCACCTGCTCCAGTGTGCTCGCCGGTGAAGACCCTTACAGCGATTGCTCGGACCAAGGTGCTGCCACTTGCGGCACCAGCGGCACCTGCAATGGTGCAGGCGCGTGTGCTTATTATCCAGCCGAAACAGTATGCGCTGCACCAAGCTGCGAAGATGGCAATGTACGCGGCGAAAGCCTTTGCAATGGCAGCGGCACTTGTGATGCAGGCACGCTCATCTCTTGTAGCAATGGCTGCTCCAGCGGTGAATGCATCTCTGAGGTATCCAGCTATATCCCAGGCGCACCTTGCACCAGCGGCCAGGTATATGGCCAAGATTGCTCGCCTATCATGCCGTCGAATATCACCACATGTTACAATGGTACTGCGATAGTGGAGTGCCCGGGCACAGCTGGTAATGGCACCGATGCCTGCGCTGCCACAGGGTTTTGCGGCCAAGATGGGCAATATGCTGATAGGCACACCGCCTCTTATACGTGCCTCAATGCAGCCGGCGAAGCACAGGATAGCTGTCCAGAATCTGCCAGCAGCGGCGAAATGGTCAAAGACAATCTCACCGGCCTGATTTGGCAGCGCGCAGATTTGCCCAGCACAAAGCCTTGGCAAGATGCCATCGATTATTGCAGCAGCCTTGTATATGGCGGCCAAAGCGATTGGCGCTTGCCGAGCCCTCATGAGTTGCAAAGCATTGTGGATGATTCCAGATACAATCTAGCGGTGAACACCAGCGTGTTTCCAGGTATTTCAGCAGCCTGGTATTGGACGTCGGCTTCCTACGTGGATAATCCCTACAACGCCTGGCCCGTCAACTTCTACTTCGGCAGCCTCGGCAACTACACTAAGGATGATAGTAAATCTGTGTTGTGTGTGCGTTGAGTGCGGTCGTGAGTTCAGACCTTAACTTTGCTCCTTTGCTCCTTTGCTCCTTTGTTCCTTTGTTCCTTTGTTCCTTTGTTTTTTTTGAGGTGACCATGGCTCATTACCAAAATCTGCCCGTATTTAAATCAGCTTTAAGATTGCAGGTTTATTTAGAAAATGCGGTGAAAGGTTTTTCTCGTTATCACAAATACACCATAGGTGCCCGGCTGCGAGAAACAGGCTGGGACATGCTTAATTTAATCATCAAGGTAAACAACACCATGCGGGAAGACAGGTACAAGGCAGTGGTGGAGCTGCGCGATAAGGCGGAGGAGTTAAGCTTGGCTTTGGTGCTTGCAAAAGAGCTGGAGGTTTTTTCCAGCTATCAATCTTACGAATACGCGGCCCGGTTAGGGCATGAAATTGTAAAGCAATGCGAGGGGTGGCGTAAAAGTAGCAAGCGGCCAGAAGCATCATTGCAGTTATCAAGGTAATTGAAGTGATGCGTGCGTCTATTTTATCATGGTTGTACTCGCTGAGCCCAAGCGGCATCTTTGAGCAAGGCTCTAACCCAAAGGGCATGAGCCAAAGCCTTTTAATCAGCGGGATAAAACGTCGGCTTCCTACGTGGATAATTCCAACAACGCCTGGAACGTCAACTTCAACAACGGCAACATCAACAACAACAATAAGGATAATAGTAAATCTGTGTTGTGTGTGCGTTGAGTGCGGTCGTGAGTTCAGAACATGGTAATGCTTACCGCTGCCTCTCGCGCCACCCATGCGCAGGAAAACCTCTTTAGCGCTGAAAATCTCCATCGCGCATACTTAGATTGCCGACGCCGAAAGCGGTCCAGCAGCAGTGCACTGCAGTTTGAGCTGCGGCAGTTTCGCGAAATTTTTTCATTGGAGCATGCTTTGCAGGCGAAAACATACCGCCCAGGGCGCTCCATTGCATTTGTGCTTTCTTCGCCAAAATACAGAGAGGTCTTTGCTGCGCATTTTCGAGATAGGGTGGTGCATCATCTTTTTGTTCGTGAAATCGAGCCTTATTGGGAAAAGAGATTTATCGGCCAAAGCTTTGCATGCCGGCCTCAAAAGGGTGTGCATGCTGCTGTAGATTATCTGCAGCGGCAACTTCAAAAAGTAAGCCAAGGCAAAAGGCGCCAAGCTTATTATTTGCAGCTTGATATCGAGAACTTTTTTGGAACCGTTCATAAGCCTTTGCTTCGAACCATGGTTCTTGATGGCTTAAAGAAGCAATACCATGTGCCTCGCAATAGCTTGCCGCTGCAATGCCGTATGCTGCATAGATTTCAGGAAATGCAATGGTTAACCCATGTGCTGCTCAATCACCGGCCTGAAACGGATGTATTGCGGCAAAGCAGCCCAAAGCTATGGAAAGCAATCCCTGCACATAAAAGCCTTTTCCACACATCGCCTGAGCAAGGCCTCCCCATTGGTAATCTTACCTCTCAATTTTTTGCAAACATTTACCTCAACAAGCTCGACCAATTCATTAAGCATGAGCTTAAAGCAAAGCATTATATGCGCTATGTGGATGATTTTGTGTTGCTAAGTGCATCTCGCGCTGAGCTGCAACACTGGCACCATGCCATTGATGATTTCGTGCAAAGCAAATTAAAGCTTAAGCTCAAAAAGAAGGCAAAAGTATTAAGTGGAATCAGCTCTGGCGTGAATTTCTTGGGCTATATTGTGCGGCCAACCCATAAGTATGTGCGCCGGCGCACACTTGGCAGTATCACCAAAAAGCTTCAGCGCATTCAGGAGCAATGCGTTGAGCAAGACCAGCAAAGCTTATGCTTAAGTTTCGATCCCGTTTTGCTTGAAAAGCTTAGAGCAATGCTGGCATCTTACAGTGGCCACTGGAAGCATGCCGGCTGGCGGCAAGACCTTGCTGCGCTTAGGGCAAAGTTTTTGTTTCTTGGGTATTACTTTTATTGCGATAAAGAAAAAAATGGGCAGCTTACTTGTAGGTGGCGCGCTAAGCGCTCATTTACAAGCTTTAAGGCGCAAGTAGGATTTTTTCGTAAGCAATACCCATTTGCAAAGCTCAGAATTCAGCTTGGGCGTGGTTACCAGGTGTTTGATGCTTTGAATACACTTGATTCTCAGGCAGAATTAACCGTGCAGCAAACAGATTTTCGAGGAAGTTCTCCGCGCGAGCGATTGCCGTGGAAGCTCAGGCTGCCGCCAGATGCTTTTTCAAGGTATGCTGGCTTTAAGGATGAAGGAATAAAGTATGATTAAGTTTGCATGGATAGGATTGGTGTTTGGTTTACTTGTTCCGGGCACTTCTTGGGCCGATGGTCACTTCACAGAATCCACCGTTCACTCAGCTGCCATTGTAACAGATTCTCTCACCGGCTTGGTTTGGCAAAAAACCGCCACCACAAGTAAAACCTGGGAAGAGGCATTGGCTCACTGCGAAGCATCCACTGCTGGCGGTACCGGTGATTGG